>JAFXSU010000346.1 GCA_017525435.1 Victivallales bacterium | reverse complement strand
GTGCTGGAGACGCCATTGGGGTATGATTATCTGGCACGCCCCTACCGGCTGGTTTCGGTTCTGTTGGAGGAAATTCCTGAACCGCAGTATTTTGATGCAGATGGCAAAGAATTGCCGGGCGATGCTCCGGCGTCTGCGGTTGCACGGGTGGAGTATCTGCTGAAGATTCGCAATGGCGTGCGCTTCCAGCCGCATCCATGTTTTGCGGAGAATGCGCGTGCGCTTGTGAGTGAGCCACTGCGCCCGCAGGATTTCGGTCCGGTGGGTACTCGTGAACTGACCGCCTGGGATTTCAAGGTGGGCTTTGTGCGGTTGTGCGACCCGCGGCTGGCCTCGTCGGTTTTTTCGACTTTCAAAGGCTTTGTTGCAGGCATGGAGGAGACATCGAAGGCTGTCGCCAATGCGGTGTCGGAGGCGGATGAACAGCGTTTGGCGTCAGGCGAGGGCAGGGCGGATTTGGAGTTGCGTCCGAGCGTGCCGGACTACCGTAGAATTCCTTGCGCAGGTTGCGAAGTGGTGGATGAGCGCACGGTACGCTTCACGCTAACGCGCAAATACCCGCAGTTCCGCTATTGGCTTGCGATGCACTATCTGGCGCCTGTTCCCCAGGAGGCCCTGGAGTTCTACCATCGCGCGGACGCGACTGCTGCGGGACTCTCGTTTGAACGCTGGCCGGTGGGCACCGGGGCGTTCCAGTTGGAGGAGTGCGACCCCAATTCACGCATTGTGCTGGTTCGAAATCCAAACTACCGCGAGGTATGTTATCCCTCGGAGGGCAGTGATGAGGATCGCGTGGCGGGGCGCCTGGAGGATGCGGGGAAGCTCCTGCCGTTCTTGGACCGCGTGGTTTTCAACTACGAGCGCGAGTCCATTCCCAACTGGCTGAAATTCCAGCAGGGCTACTACGACTGCTCCGGCATCCCGAACGACATGTTCGACAATGCGGTGGCGATGAATCCCAATGGTGGAGAACTGGAACTCTCCGGTGCGATGGCTGCTCGTGGCATGCAGTTGATTCGGCAGGTTCCGCCAATCAGCTACTACTTCGCGTTTAATATGCTTAATCCCGTGGTTGGCGGCCTTGCGCCCGAACGCCGTGCATTGAGGCAAGCGCTCTCGATGGTGTTGGACATCGATGAATATGTGACGATTTTCAAAAATGGCAACGGCGTTCCCGCGCAGGGCATCATTCCACCAGGGGTCTTCGGTTACGAATGCTCGCCGGAATCCTTCAATCGAGTTCTGAATGTCTGGGACGAGGCGGCTGGCGCACCACGCCGCCGTGGTCTGGAGGAAGCACGTCGGCTGATGGTTGCTGCGGGGTATCCCGGTGGCATTGATCCCGCCACCGGTTCGCCGTTGGTCATCCATCTCGACCATGCGGCAGCCGGACTGCCGGATTTCAAGAACCGCTTCCAATGGCTTGCACGGCGGTTTGCACTCTTGGGCGTGGTGCTGGAAGAACGCGCCAGCGACCTCAACCGCAACCGCGAGCGTATCGATCGTGGAGACTGGCAGTTTCTCTTCGAGCGCGGCTGGGTGGCGGACTATCCAGATCCCGAAAACTTCCTCTTTCTCTTCGCCAGCGAAAACGGCCGCGTGAAGAGCGGTGGCCGAGGCTTCAACTACACCAACTACGAGAATCCTGAGTTCGACGCAGTGTTCCGGCAGTTGGAGACAATGCCCGAGGGGACGGAGCGCCTTGCGCTGATTCATCAGGCCGAAAGTATCCTGTGCGAAGACGCTCCAAAATGCTGGGGATACCATCCCGTCAATGTCACTTTGGTTCATCGTTGGCTGCACAACTACCTGCCGCCCACCATCGCCTATGACAATCTGAAGTACCTGCGCATCGATTCGCAGGAACGCGCCGCCGCCCAGCGCGAGTGGAACCGCCCGCGCCGATGGCCGATTCTTGTTCTGGCGATTCTGGGTAGCTTGACTTGGCTGTGTCTGGTGGCGAGAAAGCAGGAGTAGGTTTCTTGGGATTATAAAACAGTGTTTCGTTACATTTTCAAGAGAATTCTTTATATGATTCCCATCCTGCTGGGCGTCAATCTGTTGGTCTTCGCGATGTTCTTCGTGGTGAACTCGCCGGACGACATGGCGCGGCAGTTCCTGGGCGAGCGCAATTCCACGCCGGAACAGATTGAGCGCTGGAAGGCGTCGCGTGGTTACGACCTCCCGCTCTTCGTGAACGGCAATGTCGGCGGGGTAGGCTGCCTGACTCGTACCATCTTCTTCCAGAAGAGCGTGTCAATGTTCTGGGGCGGATTTGGTAACACGGACCACACCAATCAGCCGATTGCGCGTGAGTTGCGGCGTCGTGTCGTGCCGTCCTTCGCGCTTGCTCTGCCGATTTTCCTTGGGACATTGCTGATAAACATCGTGTTGGGCATGTTGCAAGCCAACCACTTAGGCAGTCGATTTGACCGCGCGGGGCAGTTCGTCTGCGTGGCGTTGATGAGTGTCTCGACGCTGATTCTAATCATCTTCGGGCAGTATGTGGCGGCGGTGCAACTGCGGCTCTGCCCCGTCTCCGGCTACGAGCCTGGGTTGGGGATGGCGAAGTTCCTGGTGTTGCCGGCCATCGTCGGAATTGTGGCAGGGCTGGGTTCTGGAACCCGGCTCTACCGAACTTTTTTTCTTGAGCAGATTTCGCAAGACTTCGTGCGCACCGTGCGGGCGAAGGGCCTGCCGGAGTCCCAGGTGCTTTTCAAGCATGTTCTCAAGAACGCGTTGATTCCCATCCTCACCAACATTCCCCTTTATCTGCTCATGCTCTTCACTGGCAACTTGTTGCTGGAGAAGTTCTTCAATCTTCCGGGACTTGGCGGCTATACCATCGAT
>JAFXSU010000345.1 GCA_017525435.1 Victivallales bacterium | reverse complement strand
GGTGAGAAATTACATGAAGGAAACGATGAATTTTCCGGTTCAGATATTCTAGCTCGGCTAGCCCGGCAAGTTCGGCTAGATATTCTAGCCCGGCAAGTTCGGCTAGAAAGGTTAGCCCGGTGAAATCTAGACTTTCAGTGCGATTCGTTGCTGTTCGGCGAAAAGTCCTGTGAGGCCCTGGCGTGACAGGGCTAGGAGACTTGCCAGTTGTGCATCGTCAAAGGTGGCTTCCTCTCCAGTGCCTTGGATTTCCACAAAACGCCCGGTGGAGGTCATCACGACATTCATATCCACTTCGGCAGCGGAGTCCTCCTCGTAGCAGAGATCCAGCATCGGTTCGCCGTTGACGATGCCCACGGAGACCGCTGCGACTCGCGCCTTGATGGGGCTTTCGGAGAGTGTGCCGTCTGACATGAGTTTGGCGGCGGCGCGTTCGAGGGCGGCGCAGGCGCCGGTGATGGAGGCACAACGCGTCCCGCCGTCGGCGTCGATGACATCGCAATCCACATGGAGGGTGATTCCTGGGAGCTTTTGCAAGTCCACGACCGCCCGCAGGGAACGCCCGATGAGTCGTTGGATTTCGGCGGAGCGTCCAGAGAGTTTCCCCTTGGTGACCTCGCGCGTGGAGCGGGTGTTGGTCGCGCTGGGGAGCATCTGGTATTCTGCGGTGATCCACCCACCCGGAATATCCTGCGCCTTCATCCATGAAGGCACTGCATTTTCCACGCTCACCGCGCAAACCACGCGTGTCCGTCCGCATACTGCCAGAACTGACCCCAACGGGTGTAGCTGATAGTCCGGCACAAAGGCCAACGGACGTAATTCATTGTTTTGACGACCATCTAGACGTGGCATTGGTCTGCAATCTCCCAGTTAGGTTGTATATTTTGTCTTTGACGAAAAACTGTTCCGGAAACATTTCAAAGGGTTGCAAAAATTACCTCATGGTTAATATAGTCTAAAATCCACGAAACACAGTGTGGAGGCGTAACCTTTGGAATTCTTGAAATTCAAGGTTGGGTGCCACATTGGTTGTCTTGTTTCGGCATAAGTTCATTTTCGGTCCCATTTTGTCAGTCATGCGTTATCGTCTGCTTTCCATTCTGATTCTTTTTCTGGTGGCTTCGTGCCAGCGGGAGGATGAGCCGGAGCGTGTTTACGACTTGGCGCAGAGTCAGGCCTTGATGACAACCGGCGAGCAATTGCTGGATGGCATCGAAGATGCATCGGCGGTTTCGGCGGAGACGATGGCGCAGCTGGAAGCGACACCCGATGGACGCCGCGTTGCCGATGCCCTGCATGAGCAGTGGGCACAGCGGGAGCTGGTGACCGAGGCAAATCAATTGCTTGCAACGGAACGCTATAATGATTTGGCAGAGTTGCTTGAACGCGCCCAGCGCGAGGGCCTGGCCACCACGCAACTGCTTGAATTAAATGGTTTGCCGCAGGCGCTCCAGGCGTTGCGACTTTACTGTGCCAGACGACCCTACGAACATGCACGTGACCTGGAACAGAATTTGGAGTTCCTGCGCCCTTGGCTACGTCAGCTTCAGGCGTTCTCGCCGGCTTTCCAGAACTTCTACCAGGAACAACAGGCGCAGTTGCTGGCCATGCGGCAGCAGGAAGCCGTCGCTGTTGAAGAGAATATCCTGCAACGTCTGGATTGGATGTTGTCCTCCACTGCATTGTCTTCTCAGGCAGGCGATTACCTTGCGCAAGCCGCAAACGACTTCCCGCAACTGCCTATCCTGCGCTATTTGTCGCGCCCTGGCACTGCCTGGCAACCCACAGTTCTCCTGGAACAGCAGCTGTCCTCGCCCAGCGGATTCCTTTCCCGCGCCAGCACCCGGGAGCGCCTGAGCCTCGAACTGGCCATTGCGCTGACATGGGATGCGCTGGATGACGATGCGCACCAGCGGATTGCCGAAGAATGGAAGAACTTCCCTGCTACCACCTTGCTGACGGGAACTTTCCTGCGCGCAAAATGTCTAAAAAACGCTGAACTCTTTGAGAATGGCTTTGCCGCTTGGCAACGTCAAGCCACTGAAGCGGAATGCCTCAGGGATTCCCCGGCCTTCCTAGAGGATTATCTGGATGTTCTGTTCTCAACGCAGGCACCATCTTCTACCTGGGGCATTGCCGCACCTGACTTTGCCAGTGTTCTCAGCCGATTCCTGGAAGCCGCGAAATAATTAGCAATCAGCAATCAGCAATTACTTTTTTTGTCTTTATCACATTCCACAATTGACATTTCACATTTAAATGGAAAACAAAATGAAACTCATTAAATCTTTGTGCTTTGCCCTGGTCTTCTTTGGCGTGGCCGTTCTTCTGCCCGCCCAAGATGCGGCACCCGAAGCTGACACGACAACTCCGCCCGCTGCCCCGGAAGCGGAAGTCGCAGTGCCAACATTGGATTCCCTGGTGGCATTTGTCCCAGAAGTGGTTGCGACTAAGAACGGCGAGGTTGCACTGACCCGCGAGCAATTCATCAAGGAAATCAAGCCAGCCTTGGAAGGCGCCCTTGCGCAGGGAGTGCCTCTGACCGCTGAAATGGTTCAAGCATACGCCTATCAGATTGCCGAGTCTCTGGTGATGCGTGACGTTCTGGTGGGAGCCGCGCAGGCCGCCGGCTTCAAGGCCGACGAGGAACAGGCCAAGCAGATTTTGGATAACATGAAGACGCAGGCCGAACAGCAGCAGCCTGGGATGTTTGAGGCGCAGCTCGCTCAGCTTGGCATGACGGAAGACGATATCCTCGCACGTATCTGCGAACAGCAGCTTGTCCAGCAACTCCAGGGGAGCTTTGCCGCCAAGGCCGAGAAGCCGGCGGCAACCACTGACGAGGAGGCTCAGGCGTTCTACGAAAAAAACATCGACCAGATGCGCACACCGAAACTGCTCTCTGCCTCCCATATCCTTGTCCAATTCCCCAGCCAGGCCCCGACCGAAGACGAGAAGGCCGCCGCATTGAAAAAGGCGCAGGACATCCGTGCCTCCATTGCCGAGGACGGCTCGAACTTCGCCGAGACGGCTGCGGCACAGTCCGACTGCCCCTCCAAGCAGAAGGGTGGTGATCTGGGGCAGTTCCCGGTGGGCGCGATGGTCGCTGAATTCGAAGATGCGTTGCTGAAGCTCAAAGAGGGTGAAATCAGCGATCCGGTGGAGACGATTTTCGGATATCACATCATCAAGGCTGGTGCCACACAGGAGGAGAAAATCACTCCGTTCGAGGAAATTAAAGATCGGATTATCTCCTATCTTGACAATGCCAAGGCAGAAGAGGCCACTAGCACAGTGGTGAATGCCGAGATGGAAAAACTGATGGACGACGCCAAGATTGAGGTTCTGCTTCCTGTTCCCGCCATGGATGAGGAACCGGAGGCTCCCGTTGAGGAGGAAGCTCCAGAGGAAGCTCCCGTCGAGGAGGAGGCTCCCGTCGAGGCCGAGTAATCACCCTTATGGCCTTATGACCTCGGTGTAATCGTAGCCAGGACAGCGTGTTGTTGTCGGTTGCGATTGCTCCGAGGTATCGTTTCGCAGATGACGGAATCGCAGCAAGCCATCGATGAACATTGGATGCGTCGGGCGTTGGAGCTGGCGCGGGATGCGGCTCGGCGTGGCGAGGTTCCCGTCGGTGCGGTGGTGGTTTCCGCCGATGGCGATGAAGTATCGGCGGCGGGCAATGCGGTCGAGACGCTGAAGGACGCCACTGCGCATGCGGAAGTGCTGGCGTT
This sequence comes from Victivallales bacterium, assembly GCA_017525435.1. Taxonomy (GTDB): domain Bacteria; phylum Verrucomicrobiota; class Lentisphaeria; order Oligosphaerales; family Oligosphaeraceae; genus RGIG1601. The sequence continues at coordinate 1,459 of JAFXSU010000345.1, read as the reverse complement.
GCGAGCCGCCGCCCAGGCGATTGGCGATTGGCGGCTGGATGCCTGCACGCTCTATGTGACCAAGGAACCCTGTGCGATGTGTGCCGGCGCCGCGGTCAACTGCCGTGTCGGGGCATTGGTCTTCGGTGTCTCCGATCCGCGGATGGGTGCGGCTGGCGGTGCCATGTCCATCACCGATTTTCCGGGGATGCTCCACCGAGTGCCAGTGCGCCAAGGAGTCTGCGCTAACGAATGTCGAACAGTATTGCAGGAATTTTTCCGCTCTCGTCGTAATACTCCTGGAATCTAAAATCGTGCCACTCCGTCGAAAAAACCAGTTCAAGCCTCTGGTGCTGGCGGTGCTAGTGATTATCGTGGCCGCATTGGCGCTGACGATGTCAGGGCGCCGTTTCTCTTCGGCCATGCTGGCTCCGTTTGTCGGTGTTGCCGACTGGGCGGCAGAAGGGCTGGGCCAGTCGGTGCGTATGCTTCAGCCTGGCCATCACGCACGGAAAGACCAGCTTCACTCTCTGGAAACGCGTATTGCGGAGCTGGAAACTACTTTGGCGATGACCGAGGATCTGCGCAGGCAGAATGCCGAATTGCGTCAGGCCGCCGATTTGCCGCCTGTGCCAGATTGGCGCGGAGTCCTTGCGGAAGTCATTTCACGCGATCCCGAACGATGGAATGAGCGAATGACGATCGGTGCTGGCACCGAGGAGGGGCTGGTCATTGGTGCGGTTGTTTTGGTGGACGGGCAGGTCGTGGGGCGTGTATTACATACATATCGGCATACTGCGGAAGTCGTCACTATCCTTTCCGAGGAATGCCGTTTTGGCGTGCGGCTGGAGAAGGTAGGGGCTACGGGCATCCTCCGAGGAACAGGGGCACGTCGGGGGGTGGATGGCCAGACGGGATTCCGCGTGGATTTTCTTCCCAAAGAACTCGTTGTTTCTCCGGGAGAAGATATTGTGACCTCTGGTTTAGGCGGATGGATGCCGGATGGACTTCCAGTGGGCAGAGCCATTGCCGACCAGACGTCGGAGAATGCGTTGAAAATCATCGATGCGGCCTATGGACAGCTTCAGTGCGTTCCATGCAAGCCGTTGGGCGGATTCCATTTTGTTATTGTCATGGTTCCGCGCTATTCGATAATGGATGAATAACGGCTCCCTTCCACTTGCCACTTGGAATAGGTTATAGTTTCTTTAAGGCAACGCTGCCTCATTCCATGGTTGGCAGGTGCCAGAGCTTCGCGGCATTGGACCAGAAGATCTGGTGCTTTTCAACATCGGAAAGGGAGGTCTCCTGGAGTTCGCGGACAGCTGAATCGAGGGGGTTCCAAGGCGAGTCCGTGCCGAAGAGAACCTTGTCCACGCCGTGCTTGCGAATGATGCGTTCATATTGCTCCTGGTCAGGCATCCAGCATTTGGCGAAAGCGGTGTCCAGGTAAACCGGTGCCCCGCACAGGTCTGATTCC
>JAFXSU010000041.1 GCA_017525435.1 Victivallales bacterium | reverse complement strand
ATACAGTTGACTTGCCTAAAACCATTTCCCGCGAAACACACGAAAGACACGAAAGGAACTTGATTGGGCCGGTGAAGCCACCATGCTTCGCACGAGCGGGTGCCCCGCCATCGACGGCTCAAAAGATTCTTTTGGCCGTCTCGCGCCCGGGGGACTCCGCCGTCCGCTACGCGTCCGGCGGCTTCACCGGCATGGACAGGACCGCCCGGGGAGCCTGGCACCTGCGCGGAACGCGGTGACGCGCAAGGCCGTGCGGAAGGGCGTCGGCGGAAAGCATGGCTTTCCAGACGACGGCTGGACGGACGGACATGCGGACCTTTGCGTCCGCAGGCGACAGGCGTGATGCAGACCTTTTTCGCGTGTTTCGTGTGTTTCGCGGGAAACACCACCTGACAACCTTCTGCTGTCGGAAACCACGATGGCAAGTAAACTGTATAATTCCCCTCTTTTTCAGGGTTTCACAGTCAAATCCCCTTGCCTTTATCTGCGCAAGTACTTCCAGAGGGCTTGCCCGTCTTGCATAAATCGCAAATGTCGTCATTGTTCTCTCGTTCCAGGCCATATAACGTTATGACATTGCTTTGAATCATGTTGTCTTCTCCTTTGTGTCATCATGGCTTTCCATGGATTGTACGCCTCGTGGAAAGCAAACTTTTCATTGAAACAGTGATGCTGGCAGAATTGCACTATAGAGGCGGCGCTTATCGCCTCTGTTACATAAAGCTATGTGTTTCATAATATGATTCAATATATTCTATAACGCATGAGACGTTTCCCCAATGTTCCAATGGCTGGCATTTGAGTGAATCATACCGAAAAGTAATAGTTCATTCCCCAACGCTCCCGCATCATTCGTGTTTTCTCGGAAAGAGACAACCAATCATTAAAGTCCTGCCATCGGAGTCCTAGCTGATTACGGTTGTTCGGATCACATCCAGCCTCAAGAAGAAAGGGGGTGAAGGTGCAACGGGGATGGAACCAGGCAAAATGCCTGTTGTGCATGGCATACCAGAGCAGATTTCTTCCCCAGCAGTCATGCATCTGGCGCAAAATACCCGGATAAACCGCCTCTATGGCCTGCAGCAGACGTGTTGCTTTTGGTTCGGGCGAGTTGACGACAATGTGCATACAGAGTTCGTCAACTATCTTTGGCCGCCCATGAGAAGAAAGCCGCTCCAGCATCTGTCTGAAAATCTCGTCGGCTCCTTGCCTGATGATTTCAATCAGAAGTGGAATGGTTACCCTCTTTTTGGCGTTCAGGTCCCACCTTATGCAGAATTCGGCTGTGTTATGTTCAGAGAGTGCTGTGTTGAATTGCTCGTCAAGACGAGGCCTGCGCCTGTTTACTCCATTGATATGCTGGAGGTATTCCCAGCCTTTTTTGTGGCATTGACAATAGCGTTGAATCACAATAGAGTTGTCAATCAGGAGGGGATCGGTCAGCACGGAGTTCATCAGGTCTTCCTTGGGGGCTTGGGGAGGATAAACCAGACAAGTCATGCGGTCAGTCTGAATCCTCTGGCCGTTCCTGCAAGTCCAGTTAAGCAGTTCATCGTCCTCGAAGCATTTATACCAGAGGGAAACCAGTTCACTGACTGACAGACAACCGCGCAAACGGAAACAATTCAGAAGGAAGGGAAACCTCGATTCGGGGGCAAAGCAGTCGTATATATCCCCCAACGGCATCCAGCGTCCTGGATTATCTGAAATGATTTTCAGGGCATCTCCGCAGAGATAATGGCTGACATACCAGAAATTGACAGTGTCCTTTTGTGCAAATTGGTAAAGGCAGAGCCGGTCAAGGATTTGAGTCCATTCCTGTTCGGACACTTTTTCTCCATGTTGTATTTTTCCAATAAGCTCATTTGATACCATTTTCATTATTCCCTACGTTTCATGCATTGCCACCAGTGTTGTAAACGATTGCTCCAAGCAACTTCCTCGTGTCGTATCCCGAAACGGCAAATGAACATCTATCATGGATATTCGTTTTTCTATGTCCAAAGATGTTCCCTCACCTCGATGGCGAGGTGGAGATACTTTTGCATATTGCTCATGGTGTCTGCGAAGATTTTGTCCGCAACGTCATTCATATACACCTTATCAACGATGTTCCTCCTGTCTCCGTCGAGATATTTGTCGAGGATCTCCAGGGGGACGTCGTAGCGGCTGAGATACTCGCGCTCCAGTTGGTCAACGGAAAACTCCTTGTTGTGACGGCATTCCTTCCTGATGCGCTTGAGGTCCCGCGCGATGATATTCCTGTGGGGCGCGATTCCATTATATCTCGCATATTCGTAGGCTTTCACAAACTGGTCCATTCCCCCAATGTACCAATCGTGGATTTCCTTGATGATGTCGATGATGTACTTGCCCTTGTACTCTGGGAAGAGGCATTCGTCCGAACATGCTCCGTATCTTGGTCCTTCGTCGACGAGATTGCCTTCTTCATCGAAATCATCACGCCAATTGAACTGTTTCTGACATTCTTCATAGTAGTAGCGGACAAGTTCCATCACGGCATGGTACATCCTTGTTTTCACATCATAATAGCGCGAGCGCTCCAGCTGCGGCATCCTGACGATGTCGTAGCGGTGGATGAAAAAATTCTGAAGCCGACGGGCGGGATAGATCCAGCTCTTGAAGAAATCCCCAACTCGCCAGAAAAAGTGGTGAATCCAATTCTGCATTGTCTCAATCCTCCTGCTTTATTATTGTGGAAATGAAAATCTGCGCCTCGGGTTGCCTGACGAGGTGCTCATAGATATTACACCAGAAAAAGCGGATATCTTTCATTCTGGATGCGGAAAAATCAATTTACCGGGGCAATAATCAATATCCTGAATCCGTGAATTTTAGGTGGATGTACTGCCGGAGCCCTCGCCGACAGAAAATGCGTTGTACCGGCCAGCACAAAGTGAAATTCACGGATTCAGGTATGTTCAAAAGCAATGATGGTTACCCGCGTTTGAGCAATATGATCCTCAGAACCTCATTGGCCTCTATATGGCTTTGCGAAACCATGCAGAAAAACTCGACAGGAGTGAAAGATTCAGGGAATGGAAAGTGTAATGCCATTAGACGACAATGAGCTGTTCTGGAAACTGGAACACGCAATGGAGGACACGGAACAGTGAAAGTTTTTTGCTGAATGTGATGCTATCACTAAAAGAAGACCGAAAACCCAACAACCAATAAGGAGAGACGACAATGGCGCAGATCACGCTTGCACAGGCACTGAAAGAGAAGAACCGACTGACCGGGGAGATTAACCGGCTGTGGGGGCTGTTCCAGCGCGAGAACTCGTGTCTGGAGAACCACACGAGGTCGATTGACGTGGCGAAAACCCTGCAGACAATTGAGCACTACACGGCGAAACTGGTGGAACTGAAGACGAAGATTGGCTCGGCGAACGCGACAGGCAACCTGAAGAACATGTACCTGCTGGAGGAGGCGAAGAACCGAATGGCAAAACTGAACGGAACGAACGGCAACGAGGACTCCGAGCGTGAGTATGTCCATAACGAAGGCTACATATACACCAAGCGCACGGCAGTCTTCAACGAAGAGCAATTGCTGGCGATGAAGCGCAAACTCCAGATTGAATGCAATGCACTGCAGGACAAGCTGGACGCATACAACGCTCTGCACAAGATTGAGTTCGACACGCCGTTGACCAACGAGTGACAACGAGTCGACACGGAACACACGGAACAGCATAATAAAGGAGGACACGCCAATGGACTAGCAACCCAATCCCTGGTTGCCGCGTAAGCGGCGCCAGGGGCCGACCATCGCATGGGTAATGGAATGGCCGGTTGGATGGCTCCAGGCCACCGCACGGACAATGCGGCAATGACCTGGAGCCGAAAGAGAAGGGGACTGGAGGGCCAGAATACTGATATTGATAAGAACAGCCCGGCATAGGCTATGGGCTGAAGACTTAAAGGTTAAGGACTTAACCATCAATCATCAAGCAGGAATTCTCAAAACTCTTTATTTCTCCAGTCCCCTTCTCCCGGGGAGCGGGCCGCATGGCCAAGCTCCCCGGTCTCTTCTTTCTGCATCTACTCGACATCCGCATTCACACTCGACAGTCAAACACCCACAATCAAACATTTACAAGGAGAATCAAAATGGGCAAGGAGGAATTCAGCACTGTGAACTTCGCGCTTGCGGAGAACGTCCAGCTCGAAATGGTGGAAATTCCGGGCTATCAAGGAGAACTTGAGAATGTATCGGACGAGAAGATGGCGGAAATCAGACAGGAATTCATGCTGGGAAAATATCCCGTCACGCAGGAGCAGTACGAGGCTGTAATGGGGTGCAACCCGTCCGAGTTCAAGGGGGCGAAGCGTCCCGTCGAGAATGTGACGTGGGATGAGGCAAAGGAGTTCTGCGAGAAGCTCAATAAACGAATTCCGCTGACATTCGGCAGGAAGTTCAGTCTGCCGACCCAGTTCCAGTGGGACTATGTGGCACGGTCCAGGGGGACTGTCCCGTTCGAGGACGAGGATGAGTTCGGCAAGTTCGCGTGGTTCGGGAAGAACGCCGACGGCGAGACACACGAGGTCGGTCAGAAGAAGCCGAGTCCGTTCGGGCTGTACGACCTGTACGGCAATGTCCACGAGTGGTGCGATGCCGAGTGGGAGAATGTGGGGAAGCCAGGCTGTCCCACGCCACCGAAGGGCAATGCGATGCGCGTCGCACCTGGAGGCGACTGGGAGAGCGACACAGACACCTGTGTCAAGGGCGTCTACCTGAGTGGCGTCCCCGAGACTAGGAAGAGCATAATTGGCTTCCGTGTGGCAATTGTCCCCGGCGAGTATACCGCAGAGGATGGAAAACTCGCAAGCAATCATGAAAAAACCATAAACAGGCAAATGGAAACAAGCAGTAACAGGGGAAACACGATGAAACAGTTCAAGACCGTCGTTTTTACAAGATTCAGGAATCCTACGGAGGGAGTTAAAAAAGCATTGCGAAAGTTGTCCGAACTGGCCGCCGCCCAGCCTTGCGAAGACAGGACGGCGGAGATTGCCACAGCTACGGCTGTCGCTGGGATTCAAGTGCACCTCGTCTCGGCAGAAAGTGCTGGCCACGCGCGCATACTGGCCCTGCAAAAGTATCCCGAGTCTTATGTCTGGTGCTCGGAGAATCCCTCGCCGGACATATCAATCTGGTCTTTAGTGGCCTCAGAGCTCCCCATTGCCTCCAATCCCGACCGCTAATTTCGCGATGGAGTGGAGTGACGGACGTCTACGGCGAGTGCTTCAAAACCTATGTGCTCAATGGTACGGCAACCGTGATGGACAGTGACTGCCAGGAGCTCGACTGCGACGGGGCAGGGAAAATACTTCTTCCTGACAATTCAAAAGTCAAATAAAAGGTTATACTAAAAAAGTTGTCCGGCATAAAATGGGAGGGACGCGCTCTAGCGCGCCCTGTCTGGAATGAAGGCCCGCTTCGAAGGGCGCGCGGGAGCGCGTCCCTCCCGTCTCCCCGCAAGGTGCAATCTAACTCAAAATGAAAGCCCGAAGCCCAATGGGGCGCATCAAAAAACGTCCCGTTGGGTATCTAGCAAACCCAATAGGAGTCCACAGCATGTCCATGAAGGTTTCAAGAGAATTAAAAAAACTGATAGGGAAATTACCAGATGGCTGGGATAAGATGACTTTGGAGGAGAAAATAAGTCAGGTTCACAAAAAATGGCGTCTGCTCAGCCAAGACGATATGTATGATTTGCATATTTACTCTTGGAATGACTGTTATCCTAAATGCGCCATAGATCCAAATGGAGACCACCAGTTTACAGAAGATGGAAGCTGTTTCGCCATTCCAAACCCATCCCCTGACGGTCAAGTAGATGTGGGCAAGTTTCCTGAATATCTGCGTGAATATATCAATAATCAGGCCTACGAAGATTGGGACACCAACAAGAAATATACCTGCATGCTCTATTCAGACATAGAAGGTCCGACGTTTGAAAAAGTGGTGGAGAAAATGTGGTTCTTCCTTGACCTGCTGACCTGCGGTTATGAAATGACCGAGATCAAATGGTACAAGGAAGAACATTCAAGCTTGTTCCCTGACGAAGACGAAGATGACGACGATTGGAACGAGGAGGAGGAGGAGTATGACGAGCTTGATGAAGATGAAATTGAGGAATGTGACGACATGGAGAAAACATCGTCTCGGAAGCAAACTGTCCAAAAGAAGACAGATATGGCAAAACCTGATATATTTGAAGAAACGTTTGCAACTGAACACGTTCAGGGCATGAAGGATGGACTGCCTGTGCTTTTGGGAGAATATGCAGAGGAAGCAGGAAAGTCCGTGATTGACTTATGTGAAGCCCCCCATGTCTTGATTGCCGGAAATGATGATGACTTTGGGGCCACTGCACTAATGAGTGAATTCCAGCTGATTCTTGCATCACTTCTTTATCGTCACAATCCCAATGAATTGTCATTTTTGCTCATTGACACTCAAGATGATATATTCTATGAATATTCCAATTCTTTGGATATACCTAAACCAGTTGCAAATATAGAACAATGCAAGGAAAGTCTTCAGTGGTTGTGCGGGGAAATGGAAAGACGATACAGTGCTTTGTCCAACTCTGAATGTCGATCAATAAAAGAATACAATTCAAGGCATCCAGTAATTATGCCATATATTGTGGTTTGCATCTCCGATGTGGCTGACATACGTGCAAAAGCGAAAAACTCCTTGGCCAATCTGACTGATGTCCTCAGAAAAGGCCGGGCGGCAGGGATTCATGTTATCGCGGCAACACGCAAACCCAACGCCAAAGTTCTTCCAACAGATTTTTTGATGAACTTTCCAGTAAGAATTGCCCTGGCGCTTCCTCGCAATGCAAAGGCTTCCAAACTTGTTGTAAACAGAACTGGAGCCGAGGATATCTGCGCAGATCAAAAATTCGTGCTTCAGGATATGTCTCAAGAGGCAAAACTGGTGAATTCACCTTGTGTGACTGGCAAGGAGTTTAATGCCATCATAGAGAAGTTCAAGAAAAGGAAGTAGCTATCAATATGCAACTCTTTGAACTAAAATCCATAACGAGATCCAGCAACAAGCGCCCCGACGGCTCTTACAAGGTGTCCGAGCAAGAACTCGGCGTTTTCGACTCGGTGGAAAAAGCCGAGGCCTTTATGAAGATGTATATTGACAAGGTGAAGGGATACTCCGACTGGCAGTATTCCGAGTTGCACTGCTTTGTCATTTACGAGAAGACGCTCAACAGAGGTCTGTCGGAAAAATGGGATTCGGTCTGCGAGTTCGAGGGCATTCGCTCCTATTATCCCGACGGCACGTTGTATTGCGACAGCCCCTACGACGACGCCTGCGAGAAGCCTTTCCGAGGCCGCCCGGCGGAAACCATCAAACTGAAGGTCGGGGATATCGCCTGGTGCTGGTGGGGCGACGGAATCCATCCCTGTCTGGTCGCGGGACTGCCCATGACCGACGTGCATTATCAGCAAAGGACAGAGAAACTCGGCCATGAAATGGGCCTGGACTACACCGATGACAGCTATACGGTTTACCTCGGCGGCTATGGACACGACCATCCGGCATGCTGGCTATGCATGCCCTATTACGGGAAAATCTCCAAACGCACTCTGCAACGCCTATATGCGTGCAAAAGACGCGAGGAAGCCGAAAACGAACAATGGCGCAAGGAACAGGCAAAGCTTCATTCCGAAGAATCGTGACTCCACCAAGCACCTCCCCAACTACCTCCACTGGAAAATCTGGCTCCTCAAAGCCACTCGGCTGGTCCAGTTGATGCGTGGCACCAATATAATCCAGCAGACCTTCGCCATCACCAAAGAGCAGATCCACGCGAAAAATCCAATACCGGTGGCTGCGTGAATTGCAAAACCAGAAAAACGCATTATATTATTGAAAAGCGTTCCTCAGCGAGATATTGGCATATTTTTATTTGCCGTTTCTTGATTGGAACGCTTTTTTTATTGGAAGATTTGTCGAAGTGTTTAGTTTTGATTCATAATAATCCAGTATAATTTTTCGCTTGAATTTGGCTAATTGTTTTTGTCGGCTTTTGGCACTTTCACTTGAAATTGCAATTTGTATCTTTTACTTCCAATTTCCTCTTCTGTTTCATAAAATCCAGATTGAAAGCATCGTTTGGTGTTTTGTTGCCTACGGGCACCACAGGTTGATTCCCGTCATGGGATGTTCCTTGCGCCATGCGGTAAACTGGGCGTATGTTTTGACGCCGTCGGCAATCACCGCCTGATAATATTCAATTCCCGCGATATGTTCTTCTTCTGGCGTGAGATACTTCAATTCTAGAATCGTGCGACGGCTTTCCGGTGTCAAGACCGCGTTGATACGGTCGGCGACATGCTCGAAATAGCCGTCGAACTGCGAACCGCGCAGAATCTGTATCATGTCGATTTGCCATTCTTCGCCGCCAAGATTGTACCAGACATGCCATTCGCGGCACGCCTCGTCCGTGGCGGCGAGATTGCGGTATTCCATGCGTGTGATGTTCGGGCTGGCGCAGATTTGCGAAATCGCCTTGAAACTCTCGGCGGCATCCAGCGTGTCGGTGTAGATGTGGAAATCGATGTCGCGGTGTTTCATCAGAAGCCCCGTCGCCATCGAGCCGACCTGGTTGACCTTCGCGCCGATGCCTTCCCAGGCCTCTCTTATGCCGCTCTGTCGGATGACTTCGCGCGCCCGCTCCTGCATCGCCTCCGCAAGCGGCAGGATGTCGGTTTTGCTACGCTTCCATTTCATCGACTACAATCTGGGTGGTTGTCGAAGTGCCGTCGAGGGCGACGGTGGTTTCCCAGTGGAACTTGAACGGGAAGCCTTCCGGCTCGGAGTAGCGGATCGTCACCGATCCGGTCTCGTCGTTCTTCGAAAGCGCGTAGGTGAGCGGCATGTGCTCGGTGCCGATGGAATTGTCGATGCCGTGATCCGGCAGAATCGCCAGTATTGGCCCGTGGGCGCCCTGCGAGACCGCGCATGACGGTGTTCGCCTGCTCGACGTGCACCTTGCCGCAGAGCGTCTCGATTTTGTCGGCGATGCCGGAGTATGCAGCGATGTCCTGGGTAAGGGTGCAGTAGTTGGTCTCCCCGCCGATCTTGATGGTGAACCGGTTGTTTTCCGGAGCGAGGACCGGCTGTCCGTTCGCGATGAAATGCGGATTCTCCGGGCGGATCAGGTCGCCTAGCATGAGACTGCGTCCACCGTTTGTCGAACCGTCGATTTCCTCAAGTTTCATCGTCGTGGAGGCGATATCGGCAACTGGCGCGGGCTTTTCTCCGCCGTTCATGGCGTTCATCAGCTCGGTAAGGGTGCATCCCGTCGTGGTCAGCAGGATGGAAGCCTCCATGAGCTTGCTTTGCGATCTGCCGTAGAGCGCGAAGACGCGACCCTGGATGGCATCCTGAACCTGTGTGGGGGAGGCGTCCGGCGGAAGATCCAGATCGGGCGTGAGCACCTTGTTGAGATTCGTACGGTTGAGCCGCCCTGTGGCCTTGAGCTCAGCGATTTTGTCGAAATGCCTGAGGACACGTGCAAGGACTTCTTCATTGCTCCTTACCGCAGTCCAGCGATGTTCTCCGAGATCCTTCACCGGCGGTTCGAGCGTCCTGAACGCCGCGTACACGACCTGCCGCTTGGCTGGCGACAGCTTCATGAGCGTTCCGGTGCAGCCCGATCCGTTGCCACGAACAAAGAAGTTCACCGCGTCGTTGTGTTCCACGCCGAAGAGCTTTTCGGGATCCTGCTCGTTCAAATCGACATCTGGATTGAGCGCCATGTCCTGGAACACAAACATCTCGTACGCCTTGACCGACTGCGGGTACACGAACGTGCTGCCGGCGTTCGACTTCGTCACGGTGTCGAACTTCTTGCTGGCGTAGTCCTTTGAGAGGTTTGCGTACCAAGCGGCGAACTTGTCCATGAGGGCGAGTCCGCTACGGAAGCTCTCCACGCTTTGCGTGAAGCGTCCGCCGTAGGCGAAGAGCCTGCGTGTCTTGCTCTGCGGGTCGAGTACGGCCTCCATCGCTTCTTCCGACGTGCAGCCGGTCGCGGTCTGGTGGAGTGCAAACGCCCTGGCGAGAGTGCGCAGCTCGGACTCGTGATAGCCGGCGGCGGCTGCGCGCTCGGCGCCCCCCGCCGCGCGGAACGCGGCGAGTTCGCGCGGTGCTTCCAAGACCCGTTTGACATTGGCATTCCTGCTGATGTTGCGGTTGATTTCCGGATCGTTCGCGAAGGACTCGAACGCCATGCTATGGTAGGCGGGATCCGCGCTGTTCATGCTGCGATTCAAGATGGCCTCCTTGACATCCGGCTTCGTGTAGAACATCGGCATGAAACGCCTCAGTTCCGGCTTGGTGGAGACAACCATTCTTGCGAGGATCGCAGACGGAGCCGCAGTTTCATCCGGGTCAAGCTGCGTGTCCTTCAGCATCGTCTCCACGGATTTGCGCATGGCGAACGAGACAGGAGCCATCGCCTGGAACACCTCGTCCTTTCCGGCAAGGCTGCGGAGTTTAGCCACAAGGTCGGAGGTGTCCACCTTCTTCGCCTCGGCTGCGAGGAAGGCGACATCGATGCCCTTCACCTTCTTGGTGGTCAGCAGAATCACCTTGATATCGTCTTTGACATCCTGCGACAGGTCAAGGGCGTCCACGGCCTCCAGACTGGCCATGCGTTCGGTCACAAAGTCGTCTGCCAGTTTGTCGAAGACATGCTGGAATTCCTCCTTTGTCGAGAGAGGAGGATTGCCGATGCCAATCTTGATGCGAAGATCGTCCGCCTTGCGGGACATGTCGCCGAGTTCAAGCTGCGTGTCCTTGATTTGTTCAGGCGACACGCCGAGCCGTTTTGCGAGCCCTTTGCGCACGCGATCCTCGACGCCGGCATAGACCTCTTTAAGCTCGTCGAAGATTCGGATGGCGTCGGCAACGGTCGCTTTGAATGTGGCGGCGATGTCGTCCACTTCGGCTGGCGACTGTGCGCCCATCAGACGTTCCAGGAGCTCCGGATTGCGATTGATGGCGATCTTTGCAATCGCGTAGCTGTTGTCGTCGTCTCGACCACGGGAAGCGAGTTGTTCCGTGACCATTCCCGTGATGATGCGCTGTGCGCCTGTTCTGAGTGCTGCCTGAAGGAGTGGCTCGCGCAGGTTTTCAACCGTGACGCGTCCGCCGCCCGCCGCATCGGAGACTACTGTGGCGACGAAGCTGGAATCGACGATGTTGCTTGGCTTGGTTCCGTCGGGGACGCCCTTTGCGCCGAGGCGCAGCCGGACTTCTTCCGCAGTTTTGGTCGCGAGGAGGCTGTAAGTCGGCAGTAGCGTGCCGTTGCAGAAAGACTCGCCGATGCGGCGGTTGAAAAATTCGGGGATGTCACGCGGCACATATGCCTTGCTGTCGCTGGCGACGCGTGACGGCTGTTTTGCGGCCATCGCCACGAGAAGCGGATCGTGCGTGAGCGTCTCGGCGGCGACATCTTCTTGGAAGGAGGCAAGATGCTGTGCGAAGACGATCGCGTCGGCATCTGAAAGGCGGTTCGGGAGGCTGAGCGCCGTCTTGTCCACCACGCCATGGGCCCGCAGGATTGTGATGGCGGCCACGCGTGCCTTGAATCCTCCCTTCGGATCGTTCGGAAGCGCCGCAAAGAATGCCTGCCGCTCCTCCGGTGTCGCGAGCGCCTTGAAGTCACTGCGTACCTTGCGCTCGCCATCGTCCGGCCCCGATTCCTTCAACCGCACAATCAGTTCCTCGAGTTGACTGGCGAATTCGAGTTCGCTCTTGCCCGTGGGAGAGGAGAACATCTGTCCGGAGGAGAGGCGGAATGTCGCCGTCGCGGGGACATTTGCGCGCGGTTGCCCCTTGCAGGCGACAAGAAGCGCCTCGAGCTGTCCCTCAGCAATCTTGCGCATCGCCTGGCGCGTTTCGTAGTCGCAGTATTCTCCGCCGCCCGCCAGAACCCGCTGGAAGTTCCGTACCTCCTTGTTGATGAACACTTGACGGTGCTCCGCGAGCCGTGCGTTAACGGTGTCGCGCTTCGCCTTGGCTTCCGCGCTCATGCCGGCGGGACCGTAGATCATGGACGAGATGTCGATGCGCGTTGCATTGCCGGGGGCCTGCGAGTTGATGACGGCGGCGTTGCGATCAAGGATCTCGCGGATTTGCTGGCGCGTGAGCGGCCGCACGCTGCGCTGTGCAAGACTGCGATCGACGACACCGTCAGGCGCAAGGCCGAGTTCTCTGCGGATTTTATCGAGTTCTTCGCTTCCGACGCCGTTCTGCGAAAGTGCCTTGATGAGCGCCTCCTTGATGGCGATTACCTGGGCGTGGGAGATTGTTTCGTTGTTCTTCCCGAGCTTGTGGACGTGGTGGTTCATCTTCGCGAGCTTGTTCTCGCTCGCGAGCTTGACCTCGCCTGCATTGAACTCGCCGCGCGAGATATCTTGGAACTGCTGCAACGAGATGTTGACTTTTGTAAGATCAATCGCCATAGTTATTCTTCTTTGCTTTGCTAGGTTGCTGAAATTGTTCGTGTGCTTCTCTCAAGGCTGATGCACGGCCACTCTTCTGACCTTACGCCGGCTGGCCTTCATCCACTCTACGAGGCGGGGGCATCATTCAAGGGCGAAGTCCTGGTTGATCTCGCAATCGGTCACGATGGGCTTGGGACCGGAGAGGTCGATTCGGAAGGTGGCCTGGAACTCCACTTTGCCGTAGGAGGCCTGAACATTGGGTCCAGCGCCCATCGCAAGGGAGAATTTGTTGCGAGAGACGAATGTGGCGGATTTGCCGTCCTCGGACACGGTGAGATCGAGGTACATCGGCAGAATCTTCCCCGAGAAGTTCGAGGTGGCTGTGGTCAGCATCTGGTATTTGCCGCCCGCGAAATTGCGGGAGACATATCTTTCGATGCCCGGGAGGTTCGTGGGATGACCGTCGGGGCTCTTGTCCGTACTGGCGAGTGAGGCGCGGTTGGTCAGCATCGAGAGGGCGTTGCTGATGGTCTGGGTGACGATGGTGGACAGCCCACGGAGGTTGGCCTGGCCCTTGACGACCGACTTGAACGCCGGCACGAGCTTGTCGGCCCCCACCCTGTCGAAGACCTGACCGTTGATCGTGTAGATAAAGCGTTCGGCATCGGCGTTCAGCTGGGCGTTGATGTCCGGATCCTCGCCGGTGAAGTGCCGCGGGGCGGCCTTCTGTGCGTCCGCGAGCGCCGTGTCGATCTGTTCGTTGACGTTCTGCACGAAGACGTTCTCGATGGGTTTGACGCGGTCGGCGGGGGCCGACATCGGCCGCCAGGCGGCGATGTTCTTGGCCATGTCGGCGGCAACGTCGAGGTCGGCGGCGGCGCTCTGGTCGGTGAGGAAGAGCCGGACGACGAAATTCGAGAGGAGATCAAGCTTCTTGCCCCTCAGGTTGTGTTCGAGGGCGAGGTCGCCGACGAGCTTGGTCGCCTTGGCCTTCTGGGCGTCGTCGAGGTTGACGTTCTGGCGCGCGACGGCGTTGCCGACGGCGGTGGCGGCCATGTCGGCGGGAAGGGGCTTCTTCTCCACTGTCATGGGGGTCGTGGTGACGTTGCCGTCGATGTCCACGGTGGCGGACCACTCGAACTTGAACGGCAGCGCCTCGGGGCTGTTGTACTTGATGGTGACGGCGCCGGTGCGCGCGTCCTTCGTGAGGGTGTAGTCCACGGGGGCGTGTTCGTTGCCGGTGGAGCCGACCTGCGGCAGGCCGCCGCGCAGGTTGGAGAGGCCGGACTGGGAGAGGAGAGTCATGACGGCGTTGGCCTGGTCGACGTGCACGGCACCGCACAAGGCGACCACATTGTCGCCGACGCGGGTGATGTTCGCCTTGCCCTGCGCGGAACCGTTCGTGTAGAACTTCTCCTGACCGGGGAAGGTGAAGCCGAAGCCGGGCTGCTGTTCGTGGTTGATGAGGGCCGTCGACAGGTCGGTCTTGAAACGGTAGCAGCAGTCTGGGCGGTCGAGGTCGCCTTCGATGAGGTTGCGGCCGCCGGCGACGGTGCCGTCGAACTTGCTGAGCGGCATGCAGCCGGTGGAGAGGTATTTCGGAACAGGCGGCATCCTGCCCTCACGCAGGATGCGGACGGTCTCCTCGAAGGTGCAGCCGGAGTTCTCCATCGTGAGCCCGGCAATCGAGGATACGTCGGTGTATTGTCCACCTTCTTCCTCGTCGAGGTTGACGTTCTGGCGCGCGACGGCGTTGCCGACGGCGGTGGCGGCCATGTCGGCGGGAAGGGGCTTCTTCT
>JAFXSU010000344.1 GCA_017525435.1 Victivallales bacterium | reverse complement strand
GCTATTGAGGCAATATATTTGCGGCAAGACTCATACGGAGTCTTTTCATAATTGCCGTGAGAACGGCTCTCCAACATCGGGCATGACCGGAATCGCACAACCGTTCCGTTTCGAGACGCAAATCCGCGAACTACATCCGGAAATCACTGCCATCGCCGGCATTGACGAAGTGGGGCGGGGGCCCCTCGCTGGTCCTGTCGTGGTTGCCGCAGTCATCTTGCCAGCCCCGCCAGACACCTTTGACCTTCCGGTCAACGACTCCAAAAAGCTCTCCGAGCACCAGCGCACAGAACTTGCCAATGCGCTCAAGGCTGACCCACGTGTCCGATACGCCATTGCCCAGCGAAGTGCCGCTGAAATCGACCGTCTCAACATTCTTCGAGCCACGCAGGACGCCATGCGCGAGGTGGCACTGGCGGTCGAGGCACAATGGGCATTAGTGGACGGCAAAGGGTTCCAGCCGTTCCCCATCCCTGTCAATTTCATCGTCAAAGGCGACGCAAACTCCGCTTCCATCGCCGCCGCCAGCATTTTAGCCAAAACCACCCGTGACGCCTGGATGGTCGAATTGGACCAGCGTTATCCAGGCTACGGCTTCGCCAAGCACAAGGGTTACGGCACCGCCGAGCATCTGGCTGCGCTGAACCGCTTGGGACCGTGCCCAGAACATCGACGGTCCTTTTCCCCCGTGGTTCAGCCAACCCTCTTTTGAGACCGCAACACTCAGCCATCTTGCCGAATTCCATAAAAAAATGCATATAACCAATTGATTTATATGCATTTGCATTATAATATAATGAAATTTCCAGCAAACATTGTCGAGCAAGTGCGCAAACATCTGGATCCCACCCCGTGTGGCTTGGTTCGGCACTTGGTCGAAGCGGGACACGAGGCGTATATCGTCGGTGGTGCAATACGTGACTTGCTACTAGGGACCTCCCCGAAAGACTACGACATTGTGACTTCCGCCACCCCCGAAGAGATTCGTCGCGTCTTTGGCCGACGCCGTTGCCATATCATCGGTCGTCGCTTTCGGCTGGTACATGTGTATGCCAATGGCGATCTCTACGAAATCTCGACCTTTCGGCGCATTCCCAGCGAAAAGGAACGACAAGGCAGGCACGCCAACAGCGATGACCATATCATCTGGAACGACAATTGCTTCGGCACCCTCGAGGATGACGCGACACGGCGTGACTTCACAGCCAATGCGCTCTATTTCGATGTCGTCGGCTCTCGTGGCATTATCGACTTCTGGGGCAGTTACCAGGACATCCGTGACCGTCGGGTGCGGTGCATCGGCAAACCTACCGAACGCATGGAAGAAGACCCCGTGCGGATGCTGCGTGCCCTCAAACTGGTCGGTCAGTTCGGCTTCAAGTTGGATCCGGAACTGAATGCCGCGATCCGTGAGCAGGCGTCGAACATCCAGCTGGCCTCCCCTTCGCGCCTTTTCGAGGAACTACTGAAAATCCTCAAGCATCCAGCGGCCGACCAGACCCTTCAGGAAATGCACAACCACGGCTTTCTGAAGTATTTCTGGAATCTGCTAGATGTCGCATGGGATGATCAGGAGGGCAAACTCGCCCGCCATCTGCTCAAGCTCCGTGGCGAAGCGATTCGACGTGGCAACTATTCCAACTCGCGTGGTTTGGCGCTGGCAACAGTCTCCACGCCTTTCCTGCTGACTGCGATGAATCCAGCTGCCCCCACCGACTTCTGGACTGGCTCACTGACCTACAACCAGACCGCCCAGCGGGCTCTGCAGCTCATCTTCGATGGCTTTCTCCTTCCCAACGCCTTTGCGCATCGTATCCTTGAAATCATCGATTTGATTCCGCGAATGCTTAGGACGACACCAGAAAAACGCGAGAAACTCTTTAAATATAAGGAATATCGCTATGGTCGAGCACTGTTGTCACTTTTGGTTCAGGCTTTCGGCTGGGATTCCGCGAAAATCCTAGCTGACCTCCCCGAAATCTCGCCTTCCTATGACTCCTGGAACGACCCGCAGGAACTCTTCGACTTGGATGCCTCTTTAGCAGAGGAGCAGCCCGTCGAAGCGGAACCAGTGGCCAATGGCACAGAAGCACAGACATCGGAAGAGCCCAAGCCGACGACACGGCGGAGCCGCAAAAAAACTCCCCGGCAAGTCGAATCTGTGCCCACCTCAACTTCAACGGAGATGCCAGCCACCTCAAAAGAGGAATCGTCACCAGCGGCTTTGCCTTCAAAACACGGCAATCGTGTGGTCCCGCTTCGCAAGAGTCCCACAGACGCATCGAAAACTCCCCCCCGCATTTCATTTGATGAAAAGCCCGAGACCAATCTGAAGCGCGTGGAAATTCGGCCAAAGATGGAAGTCCTTTCGCCAGCACCGAAGAAGTATTCCGACCGCCTGATATCCTTGCGCAAGGATGGTCAGCGGGTGCCACTGCCGAATACCGAGATACTTGAGCCCGCCAAACCAGCGGGAAAAGTCGAATTCAACACCTCGTTCATCACTGCGCCACCCCGCAAACGCCGCGCGGCCTCTGAGACCGAGTCCATCACCTTCTCCCCCACCACTTCCAAGCCGACATCACGCAAACGTTCTGCGGGAAGCCAAACCGGCGAATTCAAGGCATAACCCCCGAAGACGCATCATCACGCAATGCTGTTTTCCTGGAAAAAAATCCTTTTGAAAATCATCATCATCGCTGTCCATGCGATGATTTTGGGTGCGCTCTTCTTTCCCCAAATCCGAAAGCTCTTCACAGGAGAGAAGAAGCCCACGCCAGAAGTACAGCCCGTTCCAACTACGCAACCTGTACTGGAAGACACTATGCCCAAATCAGATGCGCCACAGCCCACCAAGCCCACTGAAACCAAGAAGCCAGTGGAAACCGCCAAACCGACGGAAGATCCGCCCACGCCTCCTGCCGAAACCAAGAAGCCGGTGGAAACCGCCAAGCCCGCTGAAACCAAGAAGCCCGTGGAAACCGCCAAGCCCGCTGAGACCAAGAAGCCCTCAGAGCCGGCCAAGCCCGCAAATGGCACCAAGGGTGCCCTGGCAGGTCTTGCACCTTATCGTTCTGGGCACTACAAACTCGGCGTGAAAGAGCTGTCCCCAAAGGTCGCCAAGGCAGTGGAAATCATCCGTTCAGGGGTCCTCGTTGATTTGGACACCCATACCATCTTGTGGGAGAAGAACTCCTCCAAGATCTACCCCATCGCCTCGCTGACCAAGATGCTCACCGCGTTGATGCTGTTGAAACGCATCGAGACCTCGCCGGAAGTCACGCTGACCACCACTGTCAAAGTTGCAAAAGAGGATTTCAGCTACATCAAAAGCCATAACATGGGCAAGGGCGCACTGCTGGAAGCCGGAGATGTCTTCACCCTCCAGGAATACCTTAAGTGCATGGTGATCGCCTCCTGCAACGATGCCGCCTACATCATTGGCAAATACCTCGGCGACGGTGACCTCGCGACTGGCATCCAGCGCATGAACGACCAGGCCAAGGCACTGGGGCTTAACGACATGTCGTTTCACACCCCGAATGGCCTTCCCGTCAATCCCAACGGCCCGAACCGTCGCGAAAATCAAGGTTCCGCACTCTCCATCGCCTTCCTAGGCGAATGCGTGATGAAGTCTCCTGAGTACATGAAGTGGGCTGGCACCAAGCAGGATCACATCGTGCACCACCGCGGCAACCAAACCGACCTGGCCTCCACCAACCACCTCCTCAGAGATCGCGTGCCAGGCATCACCGGCCTCAAGACCGGCGTCACTGACGGTGCCGGGCAATGCATCGCGCTCTCCTGCACCAGAGACAAGCACACTCTCCTCCTTGTGGTCATGGGCGTGCCCACCAACGGCGACAAGGGCAAACGCCGTGACGAAGCCGCCAAGCTACTCCTCGACTGGGCCTTCCAGCAACTCCCCAAATAGCCGCGGAACCATGAAGCTCTCCGTCATCATCCCGGTGTTCAATGAAGTCAACACCGTCTGCCATGTCATCGACGCCGTACGAAAGTGCGGTGTCAAGGACCTGGAGATCATCGTGGTGGACGACTGTTCCACCGACGGGACAACTGCCCTCCTGGACAGCCTTCCCCCTTCGCCCGATATGGTAATCGCACACCACGACCACAACCAGGGCAAGGGTGCTGGCATCCGAACCGCCCAAAAACTCGTCACCGGAGACGTGGTCATCATCCAGGACGCCGATCTGGAGTATTCCCCAACGGAATTCCCCCAGATGTTCCAGCTCATCGAGGAGGGCAAGGCGGATGCCGTCTTCGGCAGCCGCTATTCCGGTCGCATCATCTTGGTGGACACCTGGATCCACTACAAAGGAAACCAGTGGCTCACCGGCTTCTCGAATTTCTGCTCCAATCTCCATCTCACGGACATGGAGACCTGTTACAAGATGATCCGGGCTGACCTCTTCAAGTCCTTCCACCTGGAGTGCAACCGTTTCGGATTCGAACCAGAAATCACCGCCAAACTCTCCCGCCTCCACGCCCGCATCTACGAAGTGCCCATCGCATACACCGCTCGACCATACGATGAAGGAAAGAAAATCGGCTGGAAAGACGGGGTGGCCGCACTGTGGTACATCATGAAATACAACTGGTTCGTCCATCGCATCTGAAAAATTTTCAAATTTTTTGCGGTTTCTCCGTGCAGACTCGCAAAGATGCGGTTTATTAAGTCCAATATCCTATCCTCGGGAATCATTTGAAATGAAGATAGCTGTCCTAGCGGACATCCATGCCAACCTTGAAGCACTGCAGACGGTGCTGGCCCATGCGAAAGCTCAGGGAGTCACCAAATATGTCTGCCTAGGGGATATTGTAGGCTACAACGCCAACCCCCATGAATGCATGGAGATTGTGCGTGGATTGGACTTGCTCGGCGTGGTTATGGGGAACCATGATGCAGTAGCCTGTGGACGCCAGTCGCTCTTTGGCTTCAACCCATACGCCGCAATGGCCGCACAATGGACCCGCGAACATCTCACGGACGAAGAGCAAACGTGGTTGGCAGGGCTGCCGTTCAAGCAGGATATCCTGATTGACCAGCCGCTGACGCGTTTCACCATCGTCCACGCCAGCCTCAACCAGCCCGAGACCTGGGAATACGTCTTCGACTCCCATCAGGCAAACCTCTCCATGCAATTCCAATGGATGCCCTTATGCTTCATCGGGCATACCCATGCACCTGTTGCATACGAGCGTTCCCTGCTCGAAACCATTGCCGGAAATTTCGACACGCTTCGCTTCAACCCTGAACACAAATACCTAATCAATTGCGGCAGCGTAGGACAGCCCCGGGACCGCGATCCCCGCGCCGCATACGTGACCTACGACCTCGATCAGGGAACCATCCAGCTGCACCGCCTTCCATACGATTTGACGACTGCCCAGACGAAAATCATCCAGGCGGGGCTGCCGGAATATTGCGCTACACGCCTGGCATCCGGCCGCTGAAAAACTGCTAACGCCTGGCATTGAAACTTCTCGTCG
Source organism: Victivallales bacterium (assembly GCA_017525435.1). Taxonomy (GTDB): domain Bacteria; phylum Verrucomicrobiota; class Lentisphaeria; order Oligosphaerales; family Oligosphaeraceae; genus RGIG1601. The sequence goes on along the minus strand of JAFXSU010000344.1, from coordinate 42,089 downwards.
TCAAACCTAGTAGCCTGGGTGACATCCTGCACACCTTCCCTGCCATCGCGGAGCTACATGCCGCGCTTCCTGACGCAGAAGTCAGTTGGGTGGCCAACGACTTCCTTGCACCGATTGTTCGGCTATATCCTCGGATATCCAGAGTAATCCCCTTCCCCCGAAAGGCGGTAAGCAAACTCGATTGGAAAAAAATACGGCCTTTCCTGCACGAACTGCGTCAGGACAAGTATGATGCGGTGCTGGACTTCCAGGGGCTTCTGCGTAGCGGGTTGATGACTCGACTGGCTCACACCAAGGTCCGTTGTGGCTTCGCCAACGCCCGCGAGGGGGCTCCGCTGGCATACAACCACGCCGTCAAGCTCCCGCCGGAACTCAAACATGCGGTGGACAAGAACCGTTTTCTCGCCCGCGAGTTCCTGCGAAGCCAAGGCATTACGCCAGCGGAACAAACGCCGGAACCAGAATTGGTCCTCCCGACAGAATGGCAGACGAAGGCCGATACACTGATTCAAGAGAATCACTTGGCTGGCGGACCACTGCTGGCGATAGGATGCGCTTCACGCTGGGAGAGCAAATCTTGGGCACCAGAATTTTTCATTGAGGTGCTTCAACTTGTCCGTCAGCGTTGCCCAGAGGTAAAACTCTGGCTATTGGGAAGCCCTGACGAATTCGGTCGCGCACAGGAGGTCTGCGACCGCGCGAAATTGGAGGGAATGGTCAATCTGGCCAGCAAGACCGACCTGGGGACACTGGCGGCACTGCTCGCGCGTTCCCAGGCGCTCTTCACCAACGACAGCGGTCCAATGCACATCGCCGCTGCACTCCGGGTGCCATGCGTGGCAAATTTCGGTTCCACCGACCCGGAAAAGACAGGACCATACGGTCCGAAAGACCGACACTATGTCGTGCGGACCCGCTGTCCGCAGTCACCCTGCTTCCAGCGTGAATGTCCGTTGCACAATCGGCTGGCATGCAGCAACCAGGCCAGCGTCGAAGAAGCCGCCCAGGCCATCCTGGAGCGGATTATCTAGCCCGCCTATCTCCGCTGCAAGCCTATCTCTGCTAGCCATGCCTAGCCATGCTAGTATCATAAACCTAGTTCCGCACTTGAATTATGTTAGAACTCACCACCCTTGTTCTCGGCGATTTTGAGGAAAACTGCCACATCGTGTGGCATCCGAAAAACCACCATGCCTTGATTTTCGACCCCGGCGACGATTTTCCGACCATCGACAACTTCCTCCAGCAGAAGCAACTCATCCCGCAGGCGGTGCTGCTCACCCATGCGCATGTGGACCACATTCGCGCCCTGCCGCCCCTCCTGGAGAACTACCCCATTCCCTTGTGGATGCACGCCAACGAGCATGTGGTCTATGACTCGCCAGACAACGCCGTATTGCCATGGCTGCCCGCCGTCCCCAATCTTCCAGCGTATGTAACTGAACTTCCGCAACTTCCAGACTTTGACTTCCAACTCATCCCCACGCCGGGGCACACTCCGGGCGGCTGCTGCTACTACTTTCCGCAGGAGAAATTCGTCATCACAGGCGACACCCTCTTCGCCGGCGCCGTCGGCCGCACCGACCTGCCGGGCGGCAACATGCAGACGCTTCTGAAATCCATTACCGACGAACTTATGCTTCTGCCGGAGGAGACCACCGTCTATCCCGGTCATGGCCCCGCCACCACGATCGGTGACGAGAAGCACTCCAATCCATACCTCTGATCCTTTCCCCACGGGTGCATAGCGCGCCCTGACTTCCCAAACCACAACCATATCCTGTCAAAAAAGATGAAACTATCCCACACCTCCTCGTTGCTTGCCACATTCCTTCTTGTCCTCCTCACCCTGTTCCAGCCCTGTGCCGGTCAGGAGCCAATAATCGTTCCCATTGACATTTCCCTCATGGCCGACCTCACGGTCGAAGAGCGCGCGGCCTTTGTCCTGGACATGGTCAATTCCCTCGCTGGCGACTACAGCCCCGAAGCCCAAGCCGCTGTTGAGGCTCTGAAAAGACAAGCTTCTGCCTCGCAGCCCCCGCCACCCCTCACGGTCGCAGACTACGATTTCAGGAGCGAAACAATCGATATCAATTTCAACGGCACTTCGCAGAAGGACATCCTTTTTCAGGAGGATCCTACCGCCAATGACACGCCTCCCAAAACCTTCACGGCGACCCGCGGATCTGCATTCGACCCAAATCTTTTGGAGATCACCCCGCAAATCCCAGTACGCTTCATCCATAACTACGGTTCCCGTTATACCCTACGTGGCAACTTCCAGCCTGGCGAGTTCTACCAGATCACCCTGAAGGCCGGCTTCCCTTGGAAAGACGCGCCCATGCACCTCGACGAAGACTATGTCATCTCCGGATTCTGCCCTGACCTTCCCTCGCAAGTGAATCTCAGTTCCGAAGGGGTTTTCTTTCCGCTTCACGCACCCATCTGGGAACTGCCCATCCATGCCGTCAACTACGATGCAAAATTCACCTGCACCCTCTATGAGCCCTACCCGGACGCCATCCTCAACTACCTGCGGAATGTGGACAGCGACTACTATTATAGAGAAGACGGTCGTTGGGCACGCAAACTTGCCACGACAGAGCATGACTTGGAATACCGTCCCAACCAGCCGACCTTCACCGCACTGGACTTGACAAAAGTTGGCATCCCGCGCGACCGCCCTGGCATTTATACTCTCGTCACCGACCACAAAAGCACATACTCCAGTTATAGTCGCACGGAGTCCAATCGCATTGTCGTCACCGACCTGGGACTCTTTTTGACCGGAACCAACGGCGACTACCTCTGTCAGGTACGCAGCCTGGCGCATCCCGAAACCCCTGTCGCCGGCGTGCAGGTCGAACTCTTCAGCCGAAAATTCCAAAGCCTGGCCAAAGCCACCACCGACGAACAGGGTGAAGCGCGCTTCCGCGTCCTCCCGCTTCAGGACTACGGCGACCATCCTGCGCTCCTGCTGGCGAAGAACCCGCAGAACCATGACCTGGCATACCTCGACTTCAACCGCGGGCATCTCGACCGAAACGGCACACTCACCACGCTTCGCGACCCAAAGGCGCCTCAGGCTTTCCTCTCTGCCGAACGGGGAATCGCCCTTCCCGGCGATGAGGTCACCTTCACCGCACTTGTACGCAACCCCGATGAGAACCGCCCCGTCGCCGGTCTTCCACTTCAGTTCGACCTTCGCGACTCCAATGGAAATCGAGTCGTTTTCAAGACCGTCAACACCGATGAATTTGGAATGTTCCAGTGTCCTGTGAAACTCTCGGAAGAGTGCCTTCTGGGTTCCTACGAAGCCTACTTGCGTCTGCCCGGCGACCCGAACCTCGCCTATGCGCCGTCCATCGCCTCCACCAGTCTCCTTGTCGCCAACTTCGTTCCAGACCAGTTTGGAGCGCGCATTGACCTTCCCAAGTCATTGGACGCAAGTCAACAACAGGCTGATTTCGAAGTCCAGGCCGACTACTATTTCGGCGCCCCCGTCGAGAAGGCCAAAGTCGATGTTTACATCCATGCTGAGCAGGAAATCGTTCCTCCGCCCTTTGCCAAAGATTTCACCTTCGGTATCCGAAAAGATGACTGCCCACTCATCAACACCCAAAGCAGAACTGGTGAGACGGACGCAAAGGGACACCTCTCCCTCACTATGAAAGTGCCACAACCGAAGGATGATGTGACACTTCCCGCACTTCCCATCTTTATCTCTTTACAGGCGGAAGTCAAGCCGACAGGCGCACGCGCCGTGACCGCACGCGCCAGCGCCCGCCTTGATGCCTTCAAGCGTTATCTGGGAAGCCGCCTCGCCCAGGAGGAAGAGTCCCGCGTGAAACTCCAATTTATCGCAGTGGATCCAGAAAACCATCAGACCGACCTTCCCCAGACACTTCAGGCAACCGTCAGTCTCGGCAATTGGGAGTATCTCCTCAAGCAACAGAACGACGGCATTTATCGCCGAGTCTGGCAGTATGTCGAAACGAAACTCAAGACTGTCGAACTGACTCTGGACAGCGAGGGTTGCGCCTGGCTCGATCTTCCCGACAATGGAAACTTCATCCTTACCTTCCGGGATGAAGACGATCGCCCGCTCAACCAACTCTCCTTCTGGCATTTCGCTGGAGAATCCGGAGAGCACTCACCCAATCCCAACACCCTCGAATTCAAGCTTGATAACAGCAAGTATCTCCCCGGACAGACCGCAAAGATTACCTTCGAGTCCAATTTTGACGGGACTTGTCTGATTGTGTCAGGTTCGCACCATACCCCGTTGCTGACTGCCACCCAACCGTTGAAAGCCGGTGAAAACACCATCGAAGTCGTAATTCCGGAGACGCTGACGCAGGGGAACTGGTTTGTCGGCGTGACCGCCGTGGGTGCCATCCAAGAGGATGCCAACGGCAAGCTCCGTGACGCTCCGTGCCTGACTGGAATCGTACGACTCCCTGTGGACCAGAGTTCACGGAAACTCGCCATCACCTTGGAGGCACCGGAGCAGACACGCCTTGGCGAAACCGTCGAGGTTTCTATCGCCTTAGCCGATTCGCAGGGGAACCCCGTCGTCGGCGAAGCCGCTGTCTGGGGCGTGGATGAAGGAATCCTTGCACTGACTGGCTACCAGGCGCCTGATGTCTATGGTGCCTTTTTCAACAACCAGAAGTGTCCTTTCGGACTGAATAACCTCTATCCTGACATCTACCCAATGCTCCGTGTCGTCAACGGCCAGATTGGTGGCGGCTTTGCCGCACGCGAACCTCTCTCCGCCAAGGCCGCCGACTTCCAAGGCAAACTCCAGGCCACGGACGAGCCACCGCATGTCGTGCAGCTTGGACTTCTCAAGACCGACGAGACGGGGCACGCCGCCGCCAAGGTCACTCTCCCGAAATTCGCCGGAACCATGCGACTGATGGCAATCGCCACTGACGGAACCACTCGCCTCGGCAATGCACAGAAACAGCTTGTGATGCACGACGAGGTCACTCTCACTCTTGTCGCACCACGCATCGTCGCCCCCGGCGACTCCATCGTTTTGCGAGGCACCATATTTAACCAAGAGCTTTCGGAGACAAAATTCACCTGGAGTTTCGGTCGCGAACAGCAGGGCTTCCAGCCCGCCAACGGCGACCTCACCATCGCCAAAGGCGCCTCGGAGTCCGTCTCCGCCCACCTGGTCATCCCGCCGGACACCGCTGAAGGCGCGTTGCCGATTCTCCTCGCCGTCGAAACACCGGAAGGACTTCGCTTCGAGAAGCGCACGGTCATCACGGTACGAAGCCACATCCCGCCGCAGCCGCTTTGCGAGACGCGCCTCCTGAGACCCGGCGAAGAACTCGCCGTGGAACTCTCTGGTCATGCGACCGACTTCCTGCGCGTGGGTTCGCCCGTCGCACGCCTTCTTCGCCACTGGGAGTGGCTCAACGACTATCCGTATGGCTGCCTGGAGCAAATCACCGCCACCGCCTTCCCGCAGCTCGCCGTTGCCGACCTTGTCGCCACCGGAAGACTCCCCGAACGCATGCGTGCCGGCGCACACCAGCGCATCAAAGACACCTTGGAAAAGTATCCCGCATACCTTGTGGGAGGCTATGGCTGGTACACGATGTGGCCGAACGCAGGCTACTACAGCTCCGCCTGGGTGGAAGGCTCACTCTTCGCATTCCTCTTCCAGGCCGAGGCCGCCCGCGCCGGCTTTCCGATGGGTGTAGCCGAACGCCAACAGCGCATCAAAAAGCTGCGTTCTTTTATCAACGACCGCACTGAATCTCAGGAGGAGCGTGCGTTGGCACTTTATATCCTCGCCGACATTGCGCCCACCTATGTGAACTCCTACGCCAAGCTTTTCCTGCCACATGGGACCTCCTCTATCCACCCATACGCGCAGTTCCTGACCGCAATGGCGCTCCTGCGCGGTGGTTATGCGGCCGAGGGTGCTGAACTCTGGAACGAAATCGCCGACACGGAGTTCACTCGATTCGTCAGTTCCAACAATGATACTAGCCGTACCTACAGCGCCACCACGCTGGACACCCCTGTACGTCGCACCGGTCTGGCACTCTGGCTCCTCGCCGACCTCCTTCCCGACGATCCGCACCTCACCAGCCTCGCCAGCGCACTCGACGACCTGACCGCAAACGACGACTACTTCACCACCCAAGAACACGCCTGGTACGCTCTCGGCTTGTCAAAGTACCTCCTGAACCTCCCTGCCCTTCAAGGCGAGTCACGCTTTGCGGCCACTCTCACGGCAGATGACGGCACGGTTCAGGAGCTGTCCATCGTCGGAGACATGCCTGCTGAAGTCACTGCAAAGGGTGCCTATACTCTGCGCAACACCGGCACCGAACCTCTCACCGTCACCCACAGTTACCGAGCCAGCCTCAAGGATGCCAAAAATGTGGACAGCGGACTGCACATCCGACGAGAATACCTCGATCATAATGGCAAGCCGATGACCACCTGCAAGGTCGGAGAGATTCTCACGGTGAAAATCAGCCTCAGCGGCGCACAGGCGGAAAACCTCGTGGTCTCCGATCTCCTACCCGCCGGACTCGAAATCGAAGACGAGCGGCTACTCACTCGCTTCACCACACCCAAACGGCAAGTTGGCAAGCCCACCACCGAATTGACTGCGAACCTAATGGAGAAGCGCTTCGACCGTCTGCTGTGGTTCGGAGACTTCTACGGAGCTGATATCCCGCACACCATCACCTACCAGGTTCGCGCCGTCACGCCAGGTGTCTTCCTGGTCCCGCCTGTCCAGGTCGAGGCAATGTACCGCCCACAGTTGCGTGGCATCAACTACCCCGCCACGCCAACCCTCACCATCGAGGAATGACCTACGCCATATCCCCCATCCGTCTGCCATCGGTGGGGTAACATCTTCCTATACGCGTCCCTCTGCACGGTCTGCGAAAACAGGCCGTGCAAGCACTCCGCCTCGTCCTGAGTCTACGCCACTATTACCAAAAGAATCTTGCTGGATAGGGAATCTACAGCCTGGAGTTGGCGCATAAACTGGAATTTCATGCAGTTTTGCCACTTTCTAAACTGGAATTTCATGCAATTTTGGCATTACTAAATCGGAATTTCAAGATTCTGGTTTTTCGTGGTGTATTTCTCTATGTAAGGAGAAGACACATGATGACCACCACACCAATTGAAATTCTTTCGCTCATTCAGGACCTGACAGAGGAACAATTATACCGTCTCAAGCAGTTTATTCTTAGCATGGAAAAATCTCGTTTTCGCGCGTGAATGGATGGGGGCGGGAGTGCTGGAAATGAAGTGATAGCCAAAGAACTCATCTTCTATAATGCGACCAGGGAAATCTTCCCATTGCATTGCATCTTCATTGCATCCAGACAACGCCCGGCAGTATTTCTCCGCGACCTCCTCCAGATGATTGTTCATCTGCCAATCATACTTCGCAAACCGTTCGGGAACTGGACGCCCCTCCGCTAGGCAAATTTCGCACGTCTGCAGATATTCCAGTGCCTCCCGGAACTCCTGGAATTCCTCCGGAGGCAACAGCGACGCATCCAATTGCTCCATCAACGCCTGACGACTCTGGACATTCCTCCGCGCCTCCTCACGCATGCTTGCAAGATGTTGCTGGCATTGCCGATATGTCTCCGAAGCAATTTTCTCCAGTTCCGCCAACTCAATAGGCTCGCGTGCTACGGCACCCACAAAACGGCTCATTTCCTCCGCCTGGACGACCGCCTCTGCCTGAACCCGGCGGCGCGTTTCGCGGATATCCTGCCCGACTCCTTGCGCCTCGCCACTCGCCATGGTACCATTTTCCGGCAGGACAGCTTCCAGCGTTGAAACTATGTCTGAAGAAGTTGCTGGTGCTGAGGCATCTGCTGCATAGTCCCCCGTCGCGCCACGGCGAGCGCCGAGCAGCCCGATTAACACCAGCGCGGAAACCGCCAGGTCAATGGCTCAAAAACACAGAAGATAACGGTGAAAATGGTTCATTGCAAAGTCTTTAGCTTAATTCAGCCACGATGCAGGGAATCAAACTCTGCGGGTGGATACCTCCCGTGCCCACGCAACAACGAAACAACGGCATTGCATGCCCCTTAGAAGAAGGACGAGAACTACCGTTCGGAAGCGATGACGAAGACAATCTTGTCGGCCTTGCGCTCTTCAAGCATCCGAAATCCTTCCACGAAATCCTGAAAAGGCATTACATGGGAATAGAAATTCGCGAAGGGGATTCTGGAGGCGGCCACCCACGCGAGCATCTTCTCGTGCATGGCATCCTCGCCGACCGGCGAGTCCAGCATCCGCCAATTGCCCCGGGCACGGACGCGCTCCCGTGGGAACTGCCCACCGTCTTCCAGGGTGGCATAGCTTGCCAAGACACCTCCGTCCGCAAGAAGTGAAGCCGCTTCCAGCGCCAGCTCGACATTTCCGGCCGCATCCATGACGAAATCGACGCCATGGCCGTCGGTCAGCGACGGCACCGCCTCGGAGAGCGTCTGTCGGCTGGTGTTCACCAGCGCATCCGCACCGCATTTTTGGCAAGCCATAAGCGGAGCATCTCGCCGAGCCGCAACAACCACCTGCCTGGCCCCCTGGAGTTTCGCGAAGAAGCACATGGCACGCGCAACCCCTCCCGCCCCCAGTACCAGCACGCGATGCGACGGTCCAATGCCGACACCGACGACGCTTCCGGCGACCTCCTTGAGCATGATGAGCATCGTCGCATCGACATCGGAAACTGCCGTTTCGCGCGGCAGGCGCTGTTGATATCTAGCATAGCCGAAGGGGTCTTCCACTGCGTCGAGAGTCCGTGCCGCCGGGTCGGTGACGATACCGTATTCGGCGAAGCCGCCCATCCACGAGGCCAGCGCCCCATACGCGGTTCCGGGATAGGCAACACACGGCCGCAACACTCGGTCGCCGACCGCAAGGCTCCGGACGCCGGAACCACATTCGACTACAGTCCCCACGCTTTCGTGCCCCAACAGCGCAGGGTAAGTGTCCGCCCAGGGAAGACCGCTACGAACCAGCTTGCGGTCAGTGCCGCTGCAAGTCGCACACGCCGTGATTCGGCACAGGCACTGCCCAGCCCCTGGAACAGGGCGGGGAATCTCAACAATCCGTACCTGGCCCTTGCCATCTGTCTCGATTGCTTTCATAGTGATTGAATTTTAGTGTGTTAGGAGTAAAACCGCTACTGCTGCCTTCAGCCAGGCAAGGCAGGGACAGAAGCGAAGAATCGTGGCAAGACGGCTCCGTTATTCCTCGGCTTTTCTGGCGGGAGTGACAGTAATCCCCACGTCCTTGAGCTCCAAGGTACGCAGTTCCTGCTCGGTATGGCCGGTGGTCTCGGCGAGACGAATTGCCTGACGCTCAAGTGCTTTCTCGAAGAGATTACGCACCCATCTGCCGTTGCCAAAATTGCGGTCGCGGTTCTTGGTCGAGTTCGCGATGGCATTGTTGAGGTATTTCTCGACATCCGGCGAGAGTTCGTAGTGGTTGCGTTTCGCATAGAAGCGGAAGAGATCCGCCAGTTCGTCTGCCGTGTAGTCGGGGAAGTGAATCACGCGACTGAAGCGCGACGTCAGGCCGGGGTTGGATTCCATGAAGCGCTTCATGTCGTCGGGATATCCGGCGAGAATGACCACGAGCCGTGCACGGTCGTCCTCCATGCGTTTGAGTAGCGTGGCGATGGCCTCGTGACCGTAGTCGTTCTGGCCGCCGTTGGCCAGCGTGTACGCCTCGTCGATGAAGAGCACGCCGTCAAGCGCCTCGTCGATGAGCTTGTTGGTCTTGATGGCAGTCTGGCCGACATATTCGGCGACCAGCCCGGAACGGTCGGTCTCTACCAGGTGGCCCTTCTTGAGGATGCCCAGCGCGTGATAGACCTTCGCAATGCTACGGGCGACCGTGGTCTTGCCAGTGCCCGGATTCCCCACGAAAACGCAGTGGTAGGAGAGTTCGGCGACCTTCAGCCCCGCCTCCTCGCGCTCCTGTGCGATTTTGCAGAAGTCCGCCAATTTATGGACCTCGGCCTTGACCTCCTTAAGGCCGATAAGCTGGTCGAGTTCGGCGAGTGCCTCCTCCAGCGAAGGCCGTGACGCACTGTCGTCCACGCCGATGCCGAGGTCCTGCGGTTCCAGCATGGCGAGTTGCTCGGCAGTGATGTTGGTCATCTCCGCCAAGCGTAGTGCCTGTTGCTCAACCGCCTTCTCAAAGAGATTGCGCACAAAGCGCGCATTGCCGAACTGCTTGTCGCGATGGCGTGTCCACTTCGCCATTGCCTTTTCCAGTTGCTCCTCCAGTTCCGGTGAGAGGGTGTACTGGTTCTTCTTCGCCTGCATCCGAAAGATCGCACAGAGTTCCTCGTTGGTATAGTCGGGAAACTCGATGTAGCGGTTGATGCGGGACTTGACGCCGGGGTTGAGTTCCAGCATCTCGCGCATCTCGTTGGTGTAGCCCGCCAAAATGACCACCAGGTGGTCGCGGTCGTCCTCCATGCGCTTGAGCAACGTGGCGATGGCCTCCTTGCCGTAACCACTGTCCGCGAGCATATACGCCTCGTCGATGAAAAGCACTCCGCCGAGTGCGGAGTCCACGAGTTTGCTGGTCTTCTCGGCGGTCTCGCCGACATGACTGCCCAACAGCCCGCCCGCATCGGTCTCAACCAGATGCCCTTTCTCCAAGATTCCCAAAGCATTGTAGATTTTCGCCATGATACGGGCGACGGTGGTCTTGCCAGTGCCCGGATTGCCTGTGAATACGCAGTGGTAGGAGACATTGGCGACCTTCAGCCCCGCCGCCTTGCGCTGTTGCGCCACCTGCATCAGGCTAGCCATTTTGTGGACTTCCTCCTTCACGGAAGTCAGCCCCACCAGCTCGTCCAGTTCGGCAAGCGCCTCCTCGACCGTCGGGCGAGGAGGCTCCGTCTCGGCAGTCATGGCCCCCTTCTCGGCCTTCGCCTCCGCCGCCTTGACCTGCTCGGTCGTCTTGTCGCCCGCCGTCTCCCCTGCCTGCTCGACAATATCCGCGTTGGGCTTGTCCGTCGAGGTGTTCAGGGGTTTCACGATCCCCATCAAGAGCGCCAATGCAGCGATTCCGCCCCACACATACCAGCCGTAGTCCGCGAAAAAGTCGTTGAAAATCCCGCGAGCCACCAGTGCAAAAATGGACATGACAATGCCGTAGGCAATCGCCGAGGAACTCTGGTCGGAGTTCAAAATCACCGCAACCAGCACGCAGAACGCCAGTGCGCCACCGCATCCGATGGCGACATTTTTGCCTTTGTTTTCGCTCATAACAACCTAAGGATCTGCTTATTGTAAAAATTGTTGAATTTCAACGGCTGACAATGCGCGGTCGAAGATGAAGAGGTCGTCGTAGATGCCCGGTGCGGCAAAACGCTCCGTTGGCGGGTGGTTGCCGAGGTTGCCGGGAAAGGCGTCCAGTTTGGGAGGAAGGAACTCGTTATGGTTTTCGAGCACTGGCTTGCCATCGATGTAGAGAGTCCGCTCGCCAGGTTGCCAGGTCACGGCGACATGCGTCCATTCGCCCTTGCGGAAGGGTGACTCGGCGCTACCGGCGAAGACCGTCTGCGGGCTGTAGCCGCCGAGGCGCAGGCACAGCCGTCCGGCGGTCAGGTAGATGCCGATTTCATCGTAGCCGTCGGGCAGGCCATTGCCGTCGGTCTCCATCAGATAGAAGAGGCAGAGGTTCTGTTCGCGGCTCTGGTAATCCTTGGGGTCAAATTCCGGCTTCACCCAGAAGGCGATGGTTCCAGCGGCGGGCTGCGTCCCCAGAATGTCACTGCCGCCAGGCAACTTCAACGGCTTCTTGCCGATGCGTATTCCACGTTTGGAATATCCCTCGCCGTCAGCGATGCGGATGATTCCCACGCCCGTGGTGTCCAAATGATTTCCAGAGCAATCTCGCACATACGGGAGGTCTTCGTCAAAATCGTATAGGAGCTTCAGACCGTCCTCGACAACCAAAGGAGAGAGGCTTTGGTTTTCCATGCGTTGGCGCAACTTATCGCTGGCGGCTTGCGCGAGCATCATCTGTTCCTTTGCCTCCGACGACAGCCCCTCGACAACCTCTTGCGAAGAACGTCCCGTGCGGTAGCGCGGACGCCCCTCGATGACCGGTTCATGCCCCAGCACGGCAACGGCCTGCTCCAGCGTATCGGACATCTCGCGACGCGCCGCCAGAAGCGCCTTGGGGTCCGGGTTGTACTGCTTGTAGCTGACCAGAACCTCCGGAGAAATCGCCAGAAGCGACTGGATTTTCGCGGAAAGCTCCGGTTCGCGGTCACCCAGTTCACGCAGTGCGGCCTCCAGGAGGCAGAAGACCTCGTAGTCCTCCATGCCATCCCGCAGACATTCCCACCGCAGGGAGTCGATGGGTGCTCCGCTTTTGTCGGGATAGAGCAGAGAACCGTCGCCATTGGCGTGCGGGAAGAGTTCAGCGGTACGCCAGGGGTCCTCGCGATCCCAATAGACCGCCGACCAGTAGAGCATCCCGTCGAGGTCATGCTTCCAGCTCATCCACGGCCACACGCGACAGTCCAACGCGGGATAGTCCACCCAGACATTCGGATAGGGGTGGCGGGTGCTGAAGGCAACATACCACCACACCGCACGGTTCAGGCGCTGCTGCTTGGCGGAGGTCTCGGGATTGTAGGTATAAAGTTCGGGGCACCAGATGTCCACGAAACGCAGTTCATCGGGGAAGGCGCGTGCGGTCATCATGTTCTGGAGGTCGTGCGGCTCCACGCGCTTGATATCGCCAAGCCCCTGGTTCACGACGGGGTAGTCCTTGGGTTCCGGCTCGTCGTACAAATAGGTATAGAAATACTTCGTCCAGCCCTTCTCCGCCAGATGCGGAGACAGCAGGCTTGCGGCCAGCGACTTATCTCGGAAGGCGTGGACTGGCAGCCAATGCGAAGTAATGCCCTTGGCGAAGGCGTATTCCATGTCTGCGTCAAACTCCGTCCAGTCCACCTCGGCGGGGAGATCCGGTTGTGCCCAAGCCTCGAGGGTGACACCTGGCCATTGGTCAACCCAATCACCAGAGACCTTGGCAAAGACTTCCGTTTCAGGAATTAGCGCAACCTTTTCGCCATTTTTCAGCAACTCCACCGCCAATTTTCCGGAGACCGTGCCTGGAAGCATCGCCGTCACCGTCGAAACCGCGCCTCTTGCCTCCGGCGGCAACAACAGCGATGCCTCGTGAAGTTCTTTGGCGGTTTCGACTGGCGTAGCAAGATTGTGGACTTTGCCGTCCAGCATGGTGATTTTCACCAGAACTCCGGCGGAAAAGTCGCTCTGCCACCGCACCGCCAGCGCTTCGGCGTTGCTCCAGTCCATCGCGGGTTTCCGCACGAACTTGGGATTCCGTGCGTAGAAATATGGCGTAATGCGGTGCTCAAGATAGTTCTCAAGATATGCCTCGCGGTCGTAGTTGAAGCGTCCGGGATTGAAGCGCGTCCCGAAGGCGCTCACGATGCTGGAGCGCTCCGGGATGGTGAAGTTGCGCACGCGGAGCTCCACGGGAACTGTCGTGGCGTCGGTGTTCCGCGCCTTGAGGACCAGACTGCCACGATAGACGCCAGGTTGGGCGTCGGCGGGCACGCGCACATCCACCCAGAGAGTCTCAAAGCCATTGGCGGCGACATCGAATGGCGTGGCCGGCACCAGCGGATCGGGGATGTTGCCCTTCAACGGCGCGGGATAGTCCGGCTGGCAGGTCTTGACCAACGCCACGCGTCGGATGCGCAGGGCTTTCAACGGCAACTCCGCGCCGTCCTCACGCTTCAACGGCTCGGCGAAAGCCGCCTCGGCCTGAATCAGTGGCGAGTCGCCCGCGAAGAGAACCACTTGCGCGGCATCCATTTCACGCCGCGCGGCATCCAAATGGATTTCTCCACCAATCACGCCGCCGAAGAGTTCGCCGGGCATCACCTTGACCAGCGAAGTCTCCACGCCGTAGAGCAACTCGGCGGCTTGGTGCCCCTGCCGTGCGAACTCCTCCATACTGCGCAAATGCTCCACGCGTTTCAGCAAATCCCGCGCGTTCCGCTCCAGAATGGCGCACGCCTCGGGCGTGGCATCCTCCGAGAGCGCCAGCAAAGCCGCGCGTTCTTGCCGCAGAAGTTCCGCCGAGGTCGAGGTGTCCAGAAACTCCTTCACCGGCGACAGGATGTTCGCCACCTGGCTGGTGCGAATCAGCCGCAACGCCGAATAGATGACCTGACCATCTTCATGATAGTCAAAGTGTTGTGCGACATTTCCGCTGGCCAGCGGAATGGTCTCGGTCTCAATGCCTTCGGGAGTGGAAGCGCCGGCCCTTAGCTCCCAAATAAAATTGCTATTATCTTTTTGAATATTAATAGGATATGATGTTATTATAAAGGCCATCGACCCAAATGCCGCCTGGTCGTGGAAGGAGCGCGAGGGACTGGGCGACCAACTGGAGAGTTCCGGGACCGCCTTGCGGCATCGGCAGACGTTGAACTTCCAGACATCGCCTTCGGCGGGCGTGGCATCCAGGCTGGCATAGGGAATTTCGATGTCCACATTCCAGTCATAGACCTTTCTCTCGGCCCTGGCTGTCCATTCGGGATTCCAGTCGCGTCCGCCGCGCCCCATTTCGTCATACTTCGTGCCCAGCGAATTGACAATGAAATGCGCGTATTCCTTCCAGCCAGTCGGTTGCAGGAAGACCTCCACGCAGTCGTCATTCCACACCGCGCCGTCGTGCGCCGTGACATTGGCGAAGGTCTGCGGCATCAGCGGCTCCTGGCACTCGATGTGGAACCTCAGCGCCTCGGCGGTGCGGGAGACCCACACGCGCGTGGCGGCCTCGGGCAGCTGCTCGCCGTCCACCGCCACGAAATTCCCCAGAAAGGCGCCCTGCCCTTCGGACTTTTCAGGCACCGTCACCAGCGGGGACCAGGCAAGTAACGGAATGGCACACAAAAAAAGGAAAGAATGGAAAATGCGATGCATTGCGGTTTCAAATTCGTGACTACACACTCATCGAGGCGACAAGCTACAGGCCTGTGGAAGTGCCTCAATATAATCCATCCAGACAGACATTGTTGCCCGAAATCCCTGAAAAAAAGCCCCGCCATGGCAAAACACCACGACGGGGCATCAAGGAGACAATCAAATGAAGTTACGCAGAACGCTGTTTACCACAGTTCCAGACCGCGCCAGTTCCACGGCGCATCATCATCGTGGTTTTGATACTGCGGCTGCCAGTACTTGCGGAGATTGTTGGTTCCACCGTATCCGCCGATGATCTGCTTCGGCGCAAGGCCCTCCGCATGCCCGTCGATAAACGCGCAGTTGATACGGCCGGAGTGCACGGCATACATGGGGTAGTAGCCGTAATAATCGCCAGACTGCGGGAAGCCCGGATACGCCCATGCGCAACCGACGACGATGCCACTGCCACCGGAGATGATGTTGTAGTCTCCACCGACGCTGTTGGCAGAGGCGCTGTCGGTAAACACCACGGCAGTGTTGGAGGTGTGGTATTGGTCCAGAACCGAGAGCTTCACCGGTCCCATGTTACTCCAGGAGCAGTAGTGGCCGGCTGCGAGGTTGTTGAGCGACCTCGGCGTGGCGATGTATCCGAAAGTGCTGTAATTGATGCCATAGCTGTGCATCTCATCGGTTGCTTGGTCGCGCCGCACGACACCCTGCTTCTCCCGGAAATAGGATCCAATCTGCTGGAAGCGGTTGCTCGGGCAGTCCCCCACTTTCGCTCCCACGTTCCAGTCGTTGAACATGTGTCCGAACCAGCTGACAGTACCTGAACCAAAGCCGGGAAAGGCCCTGCAGTTCATTTGCGCGGTCATGGAGTAGCTGTCGTTCTCATCGGTATACATCAAGAACGTCAGAATCAGCGATTTCATGTTGTTGATACAAGAGATGGCCTTCGCCTTCTCGCGCGCCTTGGAGAGTGCTGGCAGGAGCATGGAGGCCAAAATCGCGATGATTGCGATGACGACCAGCAGTTCAATCAACGTAAAAGATTTTTTCATTTTCAGAACCAACCAGTTGAAACCAATTTAGACTGAACCATTCATTTTAGGGAGACCTGAAGTTTTGTGGGCTCTTCCAATTCGATTCCCAGTTCCCTGCAGAGTTTCATCGTATTCCTGGTGATTTTCGTCAGCTTCCACTCGCCGTTGATTCGATTTGCCCGGACATGCTTCAGGAAGGCCATGACGTCCTCGAAGGAGTATTTGTCGGTCAGCTCCTTCTCGGCGAGAGCGCCGATGACGGCATAAAGCATCTGGAGCGCAAGGTGGTTGATGAACAGCCATGCCTCGAACGAATGCTGGTCGCGCATGTAGCTGGCCTTTCCGTCCAGCGTGTCGTCGTATGACTTGAAGGCCTGCTCTATGTCCTGCCTTGTCTTGTACAGGCAGTACGCCTGGGCGCAGTTGAGTTCGCTCTTGTTGGTCTTCAGGATGAACGTGCCGTTGTTCCTGTGCGCCTGGAGCTCCTCCGCCACGTCGACGGGGACAAGTCGCTCGTACTCCTCCTGGCTGAGGCGCCCCCTGTTCCTGCCGCGCCTGCGCTCCTCCGCCTCCCGCCTCCTTTCGATGGTGTTGTTGGCCTTCTCCCTGCGGCTGATGAAATCGACGGCCTCGTCGTTGGCGAGGCTCATGTCGTAATACAGGAAAAGCCTGTCCTTCCCTGCCTGGTATTCGTTGCAGTATATGGCGCGTTCGCGGAACTTGAACACCTTCTGGTACTTGGCTGGGCAGGAAGGTATCTCCGTGATGTCCGCGCAGCCGCGGCGCACCGCGATGACGTAGCCCAGCGAGGCGTCGTCCAGCAGAGCCTCGTTGAGTTCGCTTTCGAACCCCTTGTCGGCTATGACGGTCACCGCCCGCCTGCGCACGCCCGCGTCGTCCACGATGTCGGAGAACGCGCTCACGTCCGGCACGTCGCCCGCGTATTGCTTGTAGTAGACCGGCAGCTTCCTGAGCCCGAGCACGCTGAACATGTACAGGAGGTTCACCTGCGGGAGGAAGCGGCACCTGCTGTCGTAGCCGACGCGGGCGTACTCCAGCGTGCCCGAGCCGCTTATCAGGCGATGCCCGTCGAACATGACCAGCCCGCTGGAAGGCAGGTCCCCCTTCATGTATTCGCGGATGGCCCCGCGGTTCGTGCCGATGTGGTGCAGCAGCGCGGTGACGCGCCCCGCGCTGAGGGAGAGGCCGCCTATGCACTGCGAGATGAACGACGTGCCGTAGTGGAAGTCCATCCTCCTGAAGCGCGACTGCTCCTTGCATTTCAGGAGCGCCATGCAGAACAGCTCGCGCCAGCAGTCGGGGAACAGCGCGGCCAGCCGGCTGCGCATGGAGGCGGTCAGCCCCAGCAGGATGGCGGTCGCCCCGTATTCGAGGTTCTCTATCTCTCCGTCGCGCAGCGGCTGGAGAGGCGCGGCGCGCTTGCTCGGGGACAGGCCCGCCTCGGTTATTGCGCCAAGGCATCGTCCCGACTTCTTCCGTTTTCGCTTCTTTTCCTTGTCGTAGACGCTGAGGCGCTCATACAGGTACCAGTGGCTTCCGATATGCTTGATTTCCGTCCCCTGCGGACGGACGAACTGTTCTATCCAGATTGGCTTCGTGCTCATTGAAGGTCTCCCTAATTAGGTTGCCATAAAATAGCACGAAAAAAGAGGATTGCAAGCCATGCAACCCTCTTTTTATCAAAAAACTGTGTTTTTTACTCCATTTATTCTAGGACACCCTAAAATGAATGGTTCAGTTTAGAGTAAAAACAAAACTTAGTATCCGCTACGGCCAATCCAGCCGTCGATGCCTAAGCTGCGGCTGGCGTGCAGGAACGGGCGGAAGTAGCGGGACTTGTGGGTGTTCCAGTTCAGCTGGACCTCGCCCTCGTCGATGGTGACCACGCCGCCGTCCAGCACCAGGCCATTGCCCTTGCCCATGTGGCGGTCGCCCACCGCGTAGGTCGCCTCCGGGTGCAGGCGGTGGAAAGTCGCGTTCCACCCCTGGAAGAGCCAGGTCGCGTCCCAGCTGGCGTTGGAGCCGGTGCAGATCTCCTCCGGGCCGTCCATCGCGAAAAGCGGACGCTCGCCGTTGTTGCAGAACATCCGAACCGTCGAGAGGCGCTGCGGCTGGTTGCTGTGGGCGTTGGGATTCTCCGTCCCGTTCCAGTTGATCAGGTCGTTCCGGTACCCGTAGGTGGAGTAGTTGTGGGTATAGGAGGTCTCCCTCAGGCTGTTCCAGGTGGTGTCCTTGATCTTGTTCGGTTTGCGGTCGGAGGGGCAGCGCCACAGCTTCCAGGACATGTTCTGCTTCAGCACGAAGTAGTGGAACCAGCCGTAGTCGTCCCAGCCGGTGTTGGAGGAATTGACCACGCGGATGTGCGAGGCAATCGCGTAGTCGTCATTGTCGTCAGCATAGAGGAACAGGTTCAGACCGTGCTGACGGAGATTGTTCACGCACGAGATGGACTTCGCCTTCTCGCGTGCCTTGGAAAGCGCGGGCAGCAACATCGAGGCCAGAATCGCGATGATCGCGATGACGACGAGAAGCTCAATCAGCGTAAAAGATTTTTTCATGCGGGCTCCAGTTACTGTTTTGCGAATTGCAGATAAATGACACTTAGTTGTAATACTGGCCAGTCGAACCGTTGTTCAGCGGCCAGAAGTACTTGTTGGTGCGTCCCCAGCCGGTGAAGCGAGTCAGGAACTGCTGCGGCTTCAGGCTCTGCACGTGGCCGTCGCCCATGCAGGCGTTCGCCATGCCGTCGTGGTCCGCGCGCGCCAGGTGATACGAGAGCTGGTCCGTGTACTGCGGATAGCAGTTGCCGGGCTGCACGTAGATGGGATAGCCGCCGTTGATGTTGGTATTGTTGCCGCACATCGGCTTCGGGGTGGAGTCGATGGCCCAGACCAGCGCACTCATGCGGCCGCCGCCAGCCAGCACGTTCGAGAAGGTGCGTTGCGGACACTTCCAGCTGTCGCTCGGATTCGGGATGCTGTAGGTGCCCCAGGCATTGAAGTTGATGCCATAGGACATGTTGTCACGCATGTCACTGGGGATGCCGCCATCGACGAGGCGCAGCTTGTCGGCGCCGTTCACCGCGCAGCCGGGGCAGACCAGCGACTTCGGAGGCACGCCGCCAAGCACCCGCTTGCCGTCATTGACCGCCAGCACGAACTGGAACGCCACCCACGAATACGGGTCGCTGGGGGTGAACTGCATCCACGGCACGATGGAGTAGTCGTTGTAGTCGTTGCCGTACATCACGTTCTGCAGTCCCAGCTGCTTCAGGTTGTTCACGCAGGAAATGGATTTCGCCTTCGCGCGCGCCTTGGAGAGTGCCGGCAGGAGCATGGAGGCCAAAATCGCGATGATTGCGATGACGACCAGCAATTCAATCAGTGTGAAGGACTTTTTCATAACTAGATTTATTGGGTTGATGAAACAAAAAAAGACTACTATAATTATAGGAAAAAACCTAAAAAAAACAAGGTTTTATAGATCAAATAACACAAAAAGGTGGCGCCCTGCGGAGAGGAGGGGAGAAAAACTCCGCAGGGCGCCGAATATTATGGGGTGGCTGATCGGACTCAAACCGACGACCTCCTGGGCCACAACCAGGCGTTCTAATCAACTGGACTACAGCCACCATTTGGAGGTGCGCTTAATGTAGCCTTCAAAACCGGGATTTCAATCCGCTGATTGGAAAATGTCGAAAAAAAGTGCGTTTTCTACGGCACCAGCACGACATACGCAGGCAAACCGGGGATGTTGAAATGGCTCAGAAGCGGAGTCAAAGCGGGGTCGCCAAAGTCGTCGGCCTGAATCTTGAGGCGGACCATTTGATCCAAGCGTTGGCGGACTTCGGGAGCTCGCAGTGTGGTTGCGTCCATGGTATCGCATGCCTTGCAGGTCACGCCCCAAAAGTCGATGAAGAGCGGACGGTTGAGGTCACGCGCCTCAGTGACAGCGCCAGTGATATCCGTCCTCCAATAGTTATCTTCGTGAGGGACATTGGGAGAACGGAGCAACTTTGTGCCATTCCAGAAATAATAACATGCGAAGAGCAGAATCAGCATACCGAAACCCTGCTTCACGCGAACCATCCAGGCACCCGGTCGCGGCAAGAAGCCCATTCCAGCACCCAGGAAAGGCCACGGCAAGCCCAAGCCGACTCCCAGCAGGAGGGGCAGCCAAAGTCCCAGCGCATTCCCGCCACCATACAGTTCCGCTGAGAGGAGCAACACCCAAATGAGGACTGGAGCGACGCACGCGCCCGCCAGCAGCGCCGACATGGCACCCAGCAACGCCGCCGTCCCAAAACCATTGCGAGACTGGTCAGCGGAATGGCGAAAACGCGTCAAATCCAGCAAAAACAGGTCAAACATTGACAATCCCAGACAAACAAAGACAATTCCGACAGCCCAATTGAACCACGGACTCGCGTTAAAGCCCCCGAACCGCCCGCCGACCTTGACGAAGACTGCGCCGACCACTCCGTAAGCCAACGCCATTGCACCGCCGTATATGGCTCCCAATGCAGCACCGCGTCGCCGGCCTGCACCGGCACTTTTGGCTCCCAGCACCGCAAGGGTGATGGGAATCATCGGCAGGACACACGGCGTGAGATTCAGAAGCAGTCCCAGCGGAATGACCAGCAACGCCGCCAGCCAAAGGCCATGACTGTTCGCCGCGCGGACGAGAAGATTGTCCTTGGTCGGAGAAGCTTCTGCATTCAGTGCCATGTCCAGCCATGCGGTGAACTCTTTCGTGTTTGCATATCCGAAACGAACCTGCTCGCGGGCAAAACCCTGGTACCATTCCGTCACGCCCGCCTCCGATGTGGAATTGTCAGCGGCAGGAACCTGCGCAGATGTCAATGCGATGGTCTGTGGCATGTAGCACATCTCGTCCACGCAGCCTTGGAAATGCAGACTCATTGCGGGGACGGGAATGGCAGGAGTGACTCGATAGTGCAAAATGGTCCCCGGCGGATAGACTCCATCGTCAAAAAGTTCGTCCGGCTCAGGTGTCGGTGGATCGACCGTCTCGGCCACATAGCCTTCCGGAATCTCCAGCCGTAGAAGTCCCGCATTGAAATGCCCGCCCGCCGGACCAGTAAGTTCCACGCGTACTTCCAAAGCCTCCGTCCCCGGAGTAACCACGGCCGTGGCACCGAAGGGATTCTCCGTTGCGGCAAAAATTGCCGCCGCAGTCAGAATGAAAATGCAAAGCGTGCTCATAAATGTCATTCCGCGCTTTCCGGATTAAAGCCGGGTGAAGTGCCAGGAGAGCGGTCGGTCACCATCGTAAGGCATGAAGCCGTGGAAGGGGCGCGGGTCGTCATCAAAGACCAATGGCAAAAAGTACTTGTCGCCCTCCCACATGGGATATTTGGGGAAATTCTTGAGTGGCACCCAAGAGAGAGTGCCCTCCTCATTCGTGGAAAGGGGCGTGCCCGTGAAATCAGTAATCAGGAAGATGAATCCCAGCCAGTCTTCACCGTGCGGGCCGAACCCCGTCCAGTTCACCGTCCCCCGCAGGGTCATCGACGTGACTTCCAGCGTGGACTCCTCGCGGATTTCACGAATCATTCCTGTGGCGACATCTTCGTTAGGTTCCAGGTGTCCACCCAAGCCATTGTATTTTCCGAATTGCTCGTCCGACTTGCGAGCAATACGATGTGTAAGCAACACAGACTGTCGGTCCGGCGAGAGGATATATCCGAGAGTGCCGATGATGGGGCAGTAATTCATTGGGAATGAGGAATGATTCTGGTTTAGCAAGCCGCACGCCACATGCGGCATACATCTTATACCTTTCCGAAGCGCCGCTGACGGTTGCCGAACTCTTCAATTGCCGCATGAAGTTCGGCGGGTCCGAAATCCGGCCAAAGCACCTCAGTGAAGTAGAACTCTGTGTAGGAGAGTTCCCATAGGAGAAAATTCGAGATGCGCAGTTCTCCGCCTGTTCGAATGAGCAAATCCGGTGACGTGAGATCGGGCGCATAAAGCGCGGCGGCGAACTCCTCCTCCGTGACTGGCGAGGTGTCGCCGGATTTCACGCGGCCGGCAACCACCTTGCTCGCCGCATCCACCAATTCCGCTCGCCCGCCGTAATTCAACGCGACATTCAAGGTCAGCGTGGTGTTCTTCGCAGTGGCTTCAATCGCCCGCTGAAGCGCCATCCGTGGAAGCATTGGAAGACCCTCCATCCGGCCAATCGTGCGAAGACGGATTCCGCGACGCTGGAGGTCGTTCAAGCTATGTTGCGCATACTCCGCAAAGAGTGTCATCAGCGTCTCGACCTCGGTCTTTGGACGATTCCAGTTCTCGGTCGAAAAGGCATAGAGGGTAAGAGTTTGCACGCCTTCGGCAATCGCGGCATCCGCAATGATCTCGACCTGCTTCGAACCCGCGCGATGCCCTTCGGAACGCGCCAGACCACGGGCCTGCGCCCAGCGGCCATTGCCGTCCATGATAATGGCGATATGTCTTGGGACGTTCATCGTCTCTTTCCTTAATCCTTAATTTTCAATCGACGGCGAATTTCATCCACCGTCCGGTAAATCTGCTCGTCGGGAGTGCTGGCACCTGCGGAGACGCCAATGCGGTAGAACCCCGACAGATTGTCAGGGAGCTGCTCCGGTCCTTCAATAAGCATCGACGGAATCCCTACATACTCACCAATCTCCCTTAGACGATTCGCATTCGAACTATGCGGCGAACCAATCACCAAAAGAAGGTCGATGCTCTTGACCAATTCCTCCACGGCAGACTGACGCTCAGAAGACGCATGGCAGATCGAACCGTCTCGTCGCGCATTGGGAAAACGACCCCGCAGAGCCGCAAAGACGCGATCCGCCTGCTCATGCCCCAATGTGGTTTGACAAAGAAAGACAGGTTTGGACAATTCCGGCAACGAGGCAATCTCCGCCACACTGGTCACCAAAAATCTTCGCGTGGTTCCGGCGTGGCTAAGGATGCCCTCCGCCTCGGGATGTCCACGAACGCCGAGAAGCACCAGTGCCTCATCCGAACTCAGTTGTGCGGCAATTTGCTGAACTCTCTTGACGATGGGGCAAGTCGCATCCACCAAACACCCCGCACGCTCCCTGAGAAGTTGCTCGGTCTCGGGTCCCACGCCATGGGCGCCGATCAGACATGTCGCTCCCTCTGGAAGTTCTCCTGGCGTGGCAATGAATACCGCGCCACACGACCGCATCTGCTCCGTTACGGTGCAGTTGTGAACCAACTCGTGCAGGACATAGACCGGCTTGGCAGCGGGTGTCTCGGTGCGCAGGTGCTTGAAGGCGTCCATCGCACGCCGAACACCGCCGCAGAAACCTAGGCAACGTGCAATTCGTAATTCGTAATTGCCAGCCATTCTAGTCTGACTAGCCAAATTGGCTAGAGATCCTGAAAAGCACTTTTAAACCTTAATTAACATTAACCTTCTTCTCCGGCCCAGACCTTCAGGTTCTGGATGGTCTCGCGGATGTCGGCGGACTGTTGCTCGCCCTCGGGAATCTCGCGCTCGATGATGAACTCCTCGTGGAAGCCAATCTCCAGCAGACGCTTGACGAAGCGCGGAAAGTTCACCATGCCCTGCCCTACCTGCGCCTCATTGCCCAAGTGGGTGCCAGTGGTGGGCACAAAACCATCCTTCACATGGATGTTGTGGACATATTTGCCAAAGACATTCAGTGCATCGATGGGATTGCCTTTGCCGTAGAGCAGGAGATTCGCAGGGTCGAGGTTGATACCCAGGTTGTCCAGCCCCATCGCCTCGACAGCCTGAATCATGCGCAAGAGCGCCACGGGGGTCTCCTGACCGGTCTCAAACCAAAAGCCGATGCCGAGGCTTTTGCAGTAGCTTGCCACATCGTAGATCGCGCAACGGATGATGTCGAAGTTCGCATCGGTCATGTTCTCGGGGAGAAAACCGCAGTGGGTGATGATGGCGCGCACGCCGATGGCGGCGGCAAAATCCGCTCCGCGCTTGAGTTCCAGGACGCGGTGCTGGCGATGGTCCTCCGGCACAAGCCCCATCGTCACCGGCCCCTCAGTGAAATTCCAGCAGACCAGCCCGCTGTAGCCAGCCCAGACCGCAGACGGCGCGACCTCGAGATCCTTCATCTGCTGCTTGATACAGGCGACCTTCGTCTCGTAGTCGGTATCATAGAATTTCACATTCCAGTTGCCAATCTGACAGGTGTGAAGGCCAAAATTGACCAACTTTTGAAAGAGATTCTTGTAGTTCCCCTCGTGAATGCCAATGATGGTTCCAATCTTGAGTGCCATGGTTTCTCCTTTTGCAAAAACTCTAATGAAAAGAAACTGTACAAATATAATCTCTTCGTTGGGTGCCACTGCCGAAAACACAAGGAAATCTCGCGCAACGAGTGGCAAAAATGCGTACAGCATATAAATTTAAAAGCATACCGAACTTCCTCTGCCCGCCGAAAAACGGCGTGGTGCACCATTTTTTCCCATCCAAACTCATAACTCATTCTCTTATGTCAGGACACAATAAATGGTCTTCGATCAAGCACAAGAAGGGCGCGGCTGACGCCAAACGCGGCGCCATCTTCTCCCGCGTCTCCAAGGAAATCATCCAGGCTGCCCGTGAAGGCGGTGGTGACCCTGCCCTGAACGCGCGCCTCCGCACCGCAGTCGCCGCCGCAAAGGCCGCGAATATGCCCAACGACAATATCGACCGCGCTATCAAGAAGGGCACGGGTGCCCTCGGCGGTGCAGCCATCGAAGAATTCACCTACGAAGGCATCGCCGCTGGCGGCATCTCCGTGATTGTCAACTGCATGTCCGACAACAAGAACCGCTATGCGGCGGACATCCGCTCCTTCTTCACCCGCCACAACTGCAAGATGGCCTCATCGGGAGCAGTCTCCTACAAGTTCAAGCGCAAGAGCCGCTTCGTCATCGAAGGCGAATGGGCAGATGAAGACAAACTCATGGAGCTCTTCCTGGAAAATGATGCCGACGTGGACGACATCCAGGTCGATGACGGCTCCGCCGAAATCATCGCGCCGCCCGACGCCTTCGCCAAAATCGTCGCCATCTTCGAAGCAAAGGGCATCACCCCCACCGAGTCCTCCATCGCGATGGTTCCCGACACGATGACCGAGGTCACGGAACTCAATGTCGCCAAGTCCGTCCAGAAGTTCATCGATGTTCTTGAGGAATACGATGACTGCCAGGCGGTCTATACCGACATGGAACTCTCCGACGAGGTGGCTGAACAGCTCGCCGCCGAGGACGAGGAGTAGCGCTTCTTACCATTGGCAACGACGAAATCCCCTCGCCCGGCGGCCATCCGCCGTTCGGGGGGATTTTTTCCATGAGCATGGCATTTCGCCTCCCCAAAGCCAAATGCTTTTTTTGCAATAATTTGCTAATTGCTAATTGCTAATGGCTAATTGCTAATTCGCTAACCCGCCATGAATACCGCGCTTCTCTTAATCGGCAGCATTGTCTATTTTCTGCTGGCATTCTTCATCTACGGGAAATTCCTGGACAAGACCTTCGGCGTGGATCCGAAACAGGTCTGCCCATCCAAGTCGTTGCAGGACGGCGTGGACTATGTCCCGGCACATCCCGCCGTGCTCTTCGGACACCACTTCGCCTCAATTGCAGGTGCGGGTCCCATCGTCGGACCTGTTCTGGCCGCCCGCTATGGCTGGTTGCCGGCGCTCTTGTGGATTCTGCTGGGATGCGTTTTCGTGGGTGCCATGCATGACTTCGCGGCGATGTTCCTCTCGGTTCGCAACCAGGGCAGAAGCATCGCGTATGTCATTGAGAAAGAACTCGGCTACGCCGGACGACAGATCTTTATCTTCTTCTGCCTGGCGACGTTGGTACTTGTGGTGACCGTTTTCACCACCCAGGTGGCTGACGGCTTCATCGCAAACCCCGCCGTGGCTACCGCATCGGTCTTTTTCATCTTGATGGCACCGATCTTCGGCGTGATCATCAACCAGAAGCTCCTGAGCCTCCTGGAAGCCACGCTCATCTTCGTGCCGCTGATGTTCCTTTTGATTTGGCTGGGCACTCTCATCCCCCTCGACCTGGTGAAACTCCTGGGCGTGGGAAAGGAAACTGCACGCTTTATCTGGATTTTTGTATTATTGTATTACGCCTTCATCGCCTCCACCATTCCCGTGTGGTTCCTGCTCCAACCGCGCGATTACCTCAACAGCTTCCTGCTCTATGCAATGATGGCCATGGGCATCGGCGGCATTGCCTTCGCCCGAGTGCCTCTCCAGATGCCCGCCGTCCATCTCACGGAGAACACCCACCTTATCCCTGATGTACTCCCGTTGCTTTTCGTGACTATCGCTTGCGGCGCATGCAGCGGTTTCCATGCCCTAGTCGCCTCCGGAACCTCCTCCAAGCAAATTGACAACGAGAAGAACATCCGTACCGTCGGCTACGGCGGGATGCTCCTGGAGGGTGTTCTGGCCGTCATCGCCATCTGCTCCGTCGGTTACCTCGCCCCCGACCAATTCGCCCAGCAGGCGACTAAAGTGCCAGCCGCCATCCAGTTCGCCCAGGGCGTTGGACATTTCGTGACCTCGCTCGGCATCCCCCTTGAGGTTGGTGCGACTTTCATCTCTCTGGCCATCTCCGCATTCATGCTCACCAGCTTGGACACTGCCACCCGCCTCGCGCGTTTCCTCTGGCAGGAACTCATCCTCCCGCGTGCCGACGACACCCGCTGCCCGCCCGATCCCCCACCCGGCGCCAAGACTCGCGTCATCCGCTTCCTCTCCAACCGCTGGTGCGCCACCCTCGCCATCGTCGTGCTGGCGTTCTTCCTGGCCAAGAGCGGAGACGGCGCGGCGATCTGGCCGGTCTTCGGTTCTGCCAACCAGCTCATGGCTGCGATGACCTTGCTGGGCATCACTCTCTACCTCCTGCGCAACAAGCTGCGCTGGCTCTTCGCCTTCGTGCCGATGCTCTTCATGCTCGTGGTCTCCGTCTGGGCATTGGTCAAATTGATTTTTGACCGTAGCAAAGATGGCAACTGGATGCTCGTATGCGTGGGACTCTTCCTTCTGGTGATGTCACTCCTTCTGGCGATCTTTGCCGGTCACATACTGCTCAAATCGAAGAAACAATAGCGCAACTCTTTTTACGAACAACACTTCAACAATAGGAGATACAAATCATGGCGAACAAGAAGAACTCCGGCGGTGACTTCCGGTATGCGGTCGGCGCGGCAAAGGTGCCGTGGCATGCGGTCGGCGAATACTACAACGGCCAGGATGTCGAGGCGATGGTGAAATTCCTGCTGCCGGACGGTGGGAAACCGGGCTACAAGGAGGCCTTCGCCGAGGTCAAGGGCGCGGTCTCGAAGCTGGCGAAGTGCGCCAACCGTGCCACGAAGCTCACGCTTGGCACCCAGGTCGCCAATGCCGAGGAGGCCGCGAAAAAGTACTTCGGTTCGAAGTACGCCTGCTTCACCTGCAACTGGACCGGCGGAATGGAGATCGCCTACAAGCTCTCCGGACTGAAGGCCGGCGATGAAGTCATCATGCCCGCCATCACCTTTATCGCCACGATGGCCTATCCCCTCTCCATCGGCGCCAAGATCGTCTTCGCGGACATCGATCCGGAGACCTGCAACCTCGATCCGAAGGACGTCAAGAAGAAGATCACCTCCAAGACCAAGATGATCGTGCCCGTGCACCTGGGCGGCATGCCAGTGGACATGGATCCCATCATGGCGCTGGCCAAGAAGCACAACCTCTTCGTGATGGAAGATGCCGCGCACGGCATGGGCGGATGCTACAAGGGCAAGATGCTCGGCTCCATTGGCCACTTCGGTGGATTCTCCCTGCATGAGGTCAAGAACATCAACTCCTTGGGCGAGGGCGGAGTGCTCCTGACCAACGAGGACTTCGCCGGCAAGCAACTGCCCGGTGCGCGTTTCCTGGGTCTGGATTTCACCCGTAAGATCAAGGACTGGCTCTATGACATCTCGCCGCTAATCGACCGCTTCGGCAACATCCAGGTCGCCCAGAACTTCTCTGCCACCGAAATCCAGGCGCTCGGCATGGAATTGCAGTTCAAGCGCCTCGACAAGATCATTGCGCAGCGCCGTGCCGCAGCCGAATACATGAACGCGGTGCTCTCGCAGGAACCCGGCATCCTCACCGAGAAGCCGGACACTGCCGACACCTACGGCACTCACCACCTCTACCTCCTGCGCATCGACCCGAAGAAATGCAAGGGCGACATCCAGGTTCTCGCCAAGAAACTCGCAGAGAAGGGCCTCACCAACATCACCCACTTCGGGCCGATGTACCGCTTCAAGATCATGGCCGACCTCGGCTACAACGCCGACGCCATCGCCAAGACCTGCCCCAACACCGAGCGGATGTTCTACACCTCCTACACCCACCTGCCGCTCTACCCGCTCACCAAGGCGCAGCTGGAGTATCAGGCCAAGGCCGTCGTCGAGGCCGTCCGCGAAATGAAGGCCGGAAAGTAATTTCTCCCGCCGAAGAATAAAGAAACCGCCGCCAGAGTCCTTCTGGCGGCGGTTTTGCTTTCTGTGACAGTGACGACGCCTCAGAACTTGAACATCGCGCAGGAGTTCGGAGGCGTTATCTGTTTTTCACTGCCGTCCAGTACATTGCGGTACGGGAACGGCGTTGCGAAGGCGGTTTCCAGCGCGGTGTCTTTGCGGTTGAAGACGGCGAGGAAGCCGTGACCATCGGCGCGGGTGCGCAAATAGGCATCGTAGTCGGGTTCGTTTGCCAGAACGGCGAAGCGCGTGAGTTGTCCGCCGGCGGTGAGCTGATTATACGCACCAGTATATTCTTTCAACACCCGACGCTTCTCCGGTTCAAGTTTCCGCAGGTCGCCCGCCACCAGCGGGGCACCGATCATCGCGGTGAGGAGATACTCCGGTGCGTCCTCGAACTGCAACGTCAGCAGACCGCCCAACAGACGTTCGGTGGGCAGTTTGCCATACCATCGGTAGAAGTCCTGCCGCACGCGTGCAATGCTCCAGACCTCGCGCTGGAGAGCGGTGTGGTTGGAAACGTGGTTGAGTTCGCTGTAGGAAATCGCGCTGATATTCGGCCGGGCAGGGCCAAAGGTCTCGAAGCTGAAATCCACTAGCAGTTCCGGGAAGCGTGTCTTGAGGCCGTCGCGCAGGTATTTCATTCCGCGGTACATCGCAATGGCGGAGTCCTCCCATTCGCGGTGATGGCGGTGGTTCTTCGCATGGCAGCCCAGCTGCATAATCTCGTACGGGCTCACAATCGACGAGAAGTCCAGTTTGAAATACCCCACGTGGTAGCGCTCCGCCACCTCTGAGAGTTCCTCCAGAATCTTCTCGCGGTAGTCGCTTCCGAAGCAGAGGACGTGGTTTACATTGCAGAACTTGCTGGTGCCATCGGCGTTCAGCGCCCACCAATCCGTCGGAAGTTCCTTTTCGTGGTAGTCGGTGCCGATGTTGTACCACAGCCCCAAAATGATTCCCATCGCGCGAATCTGCTCGGAGAGCCACGCCATTCCATGCGGGAACTTCACGGGATCCACCTCGCGGTTTTCCCTAAACCAGCCATCGTCGATGACCAGGTACTTGAAACCCATGTCGGCGGCCTCCCGCGCCAGTTCCAGCACCAACTCCTCGTGGATGTTCGTGAGGAACGGCTGCCAGGTGCAGTACATCACGCCGGCGTCGCCAGGCGGAGGCAGCAACTTCCGCACGAGTTCGGCAAATGGCTGGTCGCCCGCATGTGCATCGCCATGGTAGAGCAACAAAGCCGAGGCATCGCAGACAAAGGATTCGCCTGGCTCCAAGTGCTTGCGGAACGGGCACTTCGACCATGCGTATCCGCCCGTGATCTCCTTCCAATGCGGATAGCAGAGAAATCGCCGCAACGGCCCCGGAACCGCCATTCCGTAGAGAAAACCCGCCTGGAGCTTCTCGTTGTGCAAGTGGAGGAGGTCCGTCTCACCTTCCACCGCGAAGCACGCGGGCTGCGGTGCGTCGTCCGACCCCGTGGTCACGATGCAGTCACGGAAGAGCCCCGGCTGGCAGCAAAGGTGGTCGATGTCCAGATGCTCCAGAACCGCCTCCTGGTCGCCCGCCTTGAATTCCATCGACTTGACAAAACCAGACAATTCTGGCCAAATCCAGTAAGTTATGTATAATTCCACACCGCCGACCGGTAACACGAAATGCAGTGTCGCTCCTTCAGCGGCATCCACCTGATGCATCTCGCAATCTAGAAACTTCGGCAAAGGCTTGCTCGCCTCGTATTCGCCATCCACCTCACGAACCCGTGCTTCCGAGTAACTGGCGATTTTCACGCCGTTCACCGTGACATTGAACTCAGGGAGAAGTCCGTTGACGAATTCCTGCCCTGTCATCACATCGCGTAAGGAAGTGGTGTAGAAGCCATTCTGATTCCAGGTGAGGACACGGCGCACCAGCCCGTTGTCAAGAACAAGTTGGTTGTCAAGTTGCTGAATCATAGAAACAAATCGTTTACAGAAATTCGGACAATTTTTCAAATATAAACCGCCGAAAGAGTCTTGGGACTTTTCGGCGGTTGGGGAAAAAGGCAAGGTTTGAAATTAGCGTTTGGGATCGGCCACGCTGTCGTAGAAGTCGCCTTGGCGCTTGCGGCGGTCGCTGTCCTTCTGGACACCTTCCTGGGCCTTCTGCTGGACAGTCTGGACGGTCTGGTCCTTCTTCCGCATCAGCCAGCGCAGCCACTTCGGGCCGAGACCGGAGAACCAGATGCCCGCCAGCACGGCGATGATGACAATCCACTTGATGAAGCTGGCTACGGCTCCCAGTGAGCCAGCCCGATTTCGACGTTTGATCACGTCATTGGTGACAGCGGTGGAGGCAAGCGCCTGCTGGAGGCACTTCTTTGAGCAGCACTTGAAGCCGTCCTGCTCGACCAGGCACTCCTCGCAGATGGGGCGGCGGCAGCTGGCACAGTGCGCAACAGCCGGGCGGTCGTGGTGATTGATGCAAACGGGACCGTTGTTCAGATTAGCCATTGTTTTATCCTTGTTTGGCGGTTTAAAAAAAAGCTATTGCTTATATTATAAGGGAAATCCGCCAAAAAGGCAAATCTCTTTCGACAAATTCAATGCATTTTCTCTGATTTTTCTCGATGAAACCATCATTTTTGCCACTTTCCCACTGGTTCTCCGCACTTTTTGTCTTGACCTTCCCGCTCTTTGCTGACTACATTGTCACTGTCCAGAACGGTCCACAGTCGCTCTTCCAGCACCCTGTCTCGGTTGAACTGACTGCCGAGCAGGTCGCTTTCGTACAGCAAGGTGCCACCCTTATGGCCGAAGACAGCGCCACGCCATTGCCATACGTCCTGGACACCACTGGCCAGACGCCGCGCCTGTGCTTCCACCTCGATGGCGAAACCGCCCCCGGGGCCCTTTGCACCTACCGCCTGGCCTGTTCCGTGCCCGCGAATTCCTGCTCGGGTCAAGTCGATGGCGATTTGGAATGCACCACCGATGAAGTCGGCTTCATTATCATCCGCAACAGCTATTTCCAGCTCCGCCACCCGATGCAAGGCGCCGGCGGATTCCCGCAGGACATCCAGTACCGTGAAAGCGGTTACACCGACTCCAACCTCCGCTTCTTCGACCGCCTATTCCACCCCGACCTGGGACTGTTCTGGGTGCGCTACGACCAACACGCCACCGCCCAAATTGTGCTGGAGACTCCGGAACGCGTCGTTGTGGAAGTCCGTGCGCACTTCGTGGGCGATGGCGGTCTGTCTGCGCCCGGCGACCCCGTGGCAATCTACCGCTACATCTATTCTGCCGGTTCTCCCATCGTCGAGGTCGAGCGACTCATCACGCGTTCCGACGCCAGCCAGCCATGGCCGGAAGCGCACTTCCTCCAGACCTGCCGCTTCGACCGCTTCTACACCGCCATCCACACGAATGAAAGCGGTCAAAACCGCGAGACCAACCCCGTCGATGCCGAGCCATGCGGCTTCTCCTTCTCGCGATGGGGCGTCTACGCCTCGCCACTGAGCGCCTTCGGCATCGGCGGAACTGCCGGCAATGGCTATGACCGCGGTCGCGAAGGCTTCCCCTACAACCTCGCTGCAACCAACCTCGGGCTTGTTGCAGGCGAAGCGGAAAAACGCCAGACCGCGCGCCTCTACCTCGGTCCCGCGCGTGATGACGAATGGTATGAGCGTTGGCTCTCCGCCGACGCGCAGCCTCGACTCGCCATCACCGAGTCCACGCCCGCGCCTGTTGCCACCGCAGAGGACGCATTCCCTGACGGCACACTCGTACTTGAAAACCACGGCCTCAAAATCTTCCTCGGTTCCGCCGAAGACGGCTTCCCCTGCTTAGCGGTCGTGAACGCCCTCGGCGACACGCCCGTGCGCTTCGTGACGCACCGCGATAGCCAGCCCGGCCTCTGGAAAATCGCCTTCAAAAAGCCCTACCCCGCCACCGAAACCATCTGGCTGACACCTGGTTCCAGTTCCACTTCCATCGCAAAAAACGACGGCGATTCCCAAATCATCGAATGGCAAGGCATCGGCTTGCCCGGCGAGCCAGGTGTGGTGGACGTGCACTGCGAAATCATTCCAGTTCCAAACCGTCCGGAGTTCACCTGGCGCATCCGAGTCACCAACCGTAGCACCCAGTGGGGGCTGACCGAAACGCAGTTCCCGATGCTCTCGCAAGTCATCCAACCCGGAAAGGGCGACGCGCTGCTGCCCGACTCCAACTGGGGGCACCGCCTCTTCCGAAACTCCGCCGTCCAGTGCGACCAGCTCTATCCAAGCCACAAGTGCCAGATGCAGTTCATGGCCTTCAACCAGGGCGACGCAGGACTCTACTTCGCCGCCCACGACACAGGCGCACGCCCCAAGCGCCTCGTCGTCACCTCCCAACAGGACGCATCGTTCCGCGTCTTTGCCGAAAACTCCGCCCAACCCGAAGCCTCCCGCGGCGCCGAATTCGACTTCTGCCTCGCGGCATACCAAGGCGACTGGTGGCAGGCCGCCAAGCGCTACCGCAAATGGGCTACCGCCGAGGCCCCCTGGACCGCCAAGGGCCCCATTGTCGTCCGAAACGACTTCCCGCGCAGCCTTGTGGACATCGCATTCTGGCAACAACTGAGCAACATCGCATTCTCCTCCTGCGACCATCTCGGCTCGCTCATGGAACAACTCCATGCACGCCTTGACCACCGACCCGGCTTCGCCCTCCACTGGTACTGCTGGCACCAAATCCCCTTCGACAACTCCTACCCCGAATACTTCCCCGTCAGGGAAGGCTTCGATGCCAATGTCCGCCGACTGACCTCCCAGGGAATGCTCGCCATGCCATACATCAACGGACGACTCTGGGATGTGGACATCCCCTCTTTCGCTGATGCACGCGCAGCCGCCGCCCTCCCCGAAAACGGCTCTCCCGCCATCGAGGTTTACGGCTCCGGACGCAGGCTCACACCCATGTGCCCCTACACCCGCCTCTGGCAGGACAAGATGGACTACGTCTGCAGCCGCCTGATGGACGAATACCACGTCAGCGGAATCTACCTCGATCAGATCTCCTGCGGCCCCGCCGAACTCTGCTTCAACCCAGAGCACGGCCATCCCCTCGGCGGCGGAACCCACTGGGTGGACGGGTACCGGACGCTCCTTGCACGCATCAAGGCCAAGGCCGCCCCCAAGGGCGTCTTCCTCACCAGCGAATGCGGAGCCGAACCCTATATGGACAACCTGGACGGACATCTCATCTGGACACCTCGCACCCAAGAGGACGTCCCCACTCTCGCCGCCGTCTATTCCGGATACACCATCTACTTCTCCAACACCTCACACCCCGAGGATGACGAATGGCCCTTCAAGGCGCAGCAGGCGCGCGACTTCCTCTGGGGATGCCAACCCGGCTGGAACGCCGAATGGATCGCCGACGAGGCACACCGCAAGCACTTCGCCTATCAGGAATACCTAGGGTACCTCCAACGGGCCGCCAAGGAGTTCTTCCGCGAAGGTGAACTCCTCGCCGAACAGCGTCCCGCCAACGCCCCCGGAACCGTCACCTACACCTGGCACTGGGAGTTCCCCCACCAGGCAACCCTCCAAGCCGCACAGGGATACTGGTGGAAGGCACCCGATGGACGACTCATGCTTGCCATCGCGAACCTCTCCCCCGATGTCCGTGCATTCAATGTCGCCGACGCTAACCTCGCATCCCTCGCCGGCCCGGGCTCCGAACGATCCCAATGGCTCGCCGAACGGCTTACCGACGCTGGAACCGCGCCACTCCGCGAAACCCCGAATCTCTTCTCGCACTGCTTCACCCTCGAACCCGGCGAGGTCGTCCTTGTGACCTTCACTCCGGCAGACGCCAAAATGCGCAAAAACGCGCAAAAACGCGCAAAAACGCTCGCGTTTGACCAGAAAATTCCACCCGAACTGCGCAACTCCGCTGCGGAGTACCTCTTCCGCACAGAATACGGCGTTACTGCATTCCACCCAGCCGGAACCATCCGCGACCTCCCCGGCGCCACCTGCGACTTCAACTACTTCATCTACGGCACCCCGGACAAGAAATGCACGGTGGTCCTTCCGGACGGGCAGAACTCCTCCGGCGAGCGCGGTCCTCTTCACACCATGCCAGTCCGCTTCGCCCCTGACGACACCCGCTCATTGCTTTACTGTGAACTGCGGAACGGCGACCTGGCGTGGCGCCTGCCGGTCCAGCGCCGTCCGGCCAAACCGCTGGAGATTACGCTTGGCGAGCCGCCGGAAATCCGTGCGGGCAAGAGCTTCCTGCTGCCCGTGGGCATCGAGAACTTCCAGAACATTCCCGCCAGCGGAACGGTACGGCTGAACCTCCCGGACGGCTGGCAGGTCGAGCCCTCGCGCTCCATCGCTTTCGACAATCTTCAGCCGCGCACGCCGCAACACACTCTCCTGCGCATCAGCGTTCCGGCCAATGCACCCGCCGCCCCCGCACTTCTTACCGCCGAAATCCTCGCCGGCCGCGAGGACCGCACGGTCGCCGTCGCGCCCCCCAAGTCGTTGCTTACCGCAATACGCGTCGCCCCGCACCTGGATGTCCACGATGCCTCCACCTGGCCGGACGGTCCCTGGGCTGTCCCCACAGGCGTCAAGATCGCGGACTACCACGGCAACGACGACTGCTCTGCGCGCGTCCGCTGCGCCTGGGACGACCAGTACTTATATGTACAGGCGGAGGTCACCGACGATGTCCACCTCCAGACGCACTCCGACGAGTTCATCTGGAAGGAGGACTGCCTACAATTCGCCCTCCGCGCCTTCCCCGCCAATCTTGCGCAAGGCTACGATGGACGTGAGCGCGAGTTC
Source organism: Victivallales bacterium (assembly GCA_017525435.1). GTDB lineage: Bacteria > Verrucomicrobiota > Lentisphaeria > Oligosphaerales > Oligosphaeraceae > RGIG1601. The sequence goes on along the minus strand of JAFXSU010000344.1, from coordinate 6,663 downwards.
GGCCTCGCCCTACCTGCGGGCACAGACGGCATCGTCTATCAGTGGATGGGCGGCGACGGGCAGGGACTCCTTGCCGACGCGCAGATCCACGCCGAACGGGAAGGCAACCTCACGCGTTATCGTGCAGCCATCCCATGGAATAAACTTGCCCTGCCACCGCCGAAGCCCGGCATGCTCATTTCCTTCGCCTTCACCGTCAATGACAATGACTCCGACCACCTGCGCGGATGGCTTGAGTGGGCCAGCGGTGTCTGCGGCGGCAAGGACTCCTCTCTCTTCGGCGAACTCCGCTTTGGAGAATAAGGGAACCCTATCATAAACTTGCCGATAAGCCAAAATAGGACGGGTGAGCCATTTGGGACAATTGGAACGTTGAGACAAGTGATGGTGGCTGAATTCCTCCAATCCCACAAGTCACAAGAATCCCAAATGGTTGCCTGTCAAATCTCTCGTCATATCCTCAAAGCACAACAAAAATGGCCGCACCTTAAAAAGGCACGGCCATCTTTTGTGCAAAACTGGTATGCCCGGCAGGGCTTGAACCTGTAACCTTCTGCTCCGGAGGCAGACGCTCTATCCAATTGAGCTACGGGCACCCGTAAATCGGGAAATTGCTTTAAAATAACACGATTCAGGAGTAATTCAAGGTGACACGGGGAAAAAGGCGTAGGATTTCAAGGATTGGCATGGCCAGAGGCTCTATATTATATTGTTATACGCCCATCCCCCTTTTGGCGATTAACCAACCATGTTGATTCTTTACAGCATTCTTTTCCCACTGGTGGTTCTGCTCTACCTGCCCTTCTACGCCGTCCACTGCATTCGGCGCGGAGGACTCACAAAGGACTTCTGGGAGCGCTTTGGAATCTTTCCGGCCAACACCAAACAGCGCCTCAAGGCACTGAAGGCGCCGGTGTGGATCCACGCCGTCAGTGTCGGCGAGGCCATCGAGGCTCTTTCGTTCATCCAGGAGTGGCGAGTTCGCGACCCCGAAGTCGAAATCGTCTTCTCCTGCGGAACCGCCACAGGCTTCGCCACTGCGACCAAGAAACTCCCGTCCGATGTAGTGGCCATCTACTGCCCATTGGACATCTGGTGGATGGTCTGGCATACCCTGAATCTTGTTCATCCCAAGATGCTGGTCATCCTAGAGGTCGAAATCTGGCCCCAGCTGATCCTCCAGAGCCACCGTCGAGGCATTCCAGTCGTATTGGTCAATGGTCGTCTTTCAGACAAATCCAGCGCGGGCTACGCCCGATGGGGTTTTGCCTTCCGGAAGATCTTCTGCGCCTTCAGCGCATTGTGCATGCAGACGCCAGAAGACCAGGCGCGGCTGGAACGCGTCATCGGACCGGACAAGCGCATCCACACCATGGGAACCGTCAAATTCGACCAGGTGCCCGACCGCACGGGCGCGGATGTCGCCACTCCGCTGGCCGAGGCCTTTGGCACTGGCACGCACCCGCTTTTCTGTGTCGGCAGTACGCATGAAGGCGAAGAGGAAGTCATTTGCGATGCCTTCATAGGTCTGCGTCAGGCGCATCCGGAATGGCGAATGGTATTGGTTCCGCGGCATGTCGAACGCGCCAGTGCAGTAGTGAAGATTCTCCAGTCACGCAACCTGTTATGGCATTCAGTGCAACCTGTCGAGGATGCCACGCCCGCCGCGCCGAGCAACGCCGATGTGCTTTTGGTGAACACCACCGGTCAATTGATGAACTACTATCAAGCCTCCGACATTTGTTTCGTGGGAAAGAGCCTCGATGGACAGTTTGGCGGACACAACATCATCGAACCTGCCATCTTCGGCAAAGCCATTATCTACGGTCCACACATGGAGAACTTCCGGCAGGTGGATCAGATTTTCCAATCCGAACATGCTGCCATGGCTTTTGCCAATAATGCCGAACTCCTCCCCACGCTTCTACGCCTCGCCGAGAATGATGCCTTGCGCAACGAACTTGGCGCACATGCCCGCGCCACCGTCGAACGGCACCGCGGGGCTATCGCAAAAACCTTAGAAATTATCTTTAATATATTGAAATAAAATTAGATATAATATTTATGAATGAATCCTCGCTGCCGATTTATGAAATCGAAAGCGCCTTCTGCGCGACATTATGCAAGCAGAACGCATGCGTGGTGACTGCGCCAACGGGTTCTGGCAAGTCCACGCAGATTCCTCAGTGGCTCCTGAAGGAACTTCGGCCAGAAAAAAAGATATTGGTTCTCCAGCCGCGTCGCCTTGCCGCGAGAATGCTTGCGGAGCGAGTCGCCTGGGAGCTCGGCGGCAAACTCGGCGAGACCGTAGGCTTCGTCACCCGTTTTGACCGCGCGGTCTCTTCACAGACGCGTCTGCTCTTCGTCACCGAGGGAATTCTCACGCGGATGCTATTGAATCCAAATGAATTATCCGACTACGGCGCAATTGTATTCGATGAATTTCACGAGCGCAGCCTCAATGCCGACCTGGGACTGGCAATGGCACGCGACCTTCAGCAACAAAGCCGACCCGACCTCCGGCTCGTGGTAATGAGCGCCACGCTGGATGCTACGACGGTCTCCAACTATCTCAACGGCTGCCCTGTACTTGCCTCCGAAGGACGCCTCCATCCCGTGGACATCTCTTACATCCGACACACCGACCTCCCCAGCCTCTATCCCGCAGTGGCAGAGAGCCTGCACGAAGTCACGGAACACCATCCGGGCGACGTGCTGGTGTTCCTGCCCGGCGTCGGCGAAATCCGTCGTTGCGAAGAGGAAATCCGCCGCCACAAGTATCCTGAGCCGCTGGAGATTCTTGCGCTCTACGGCGACCTCCCGCCTGAGGCACAACGCGCCGTAATGAATCCCGCCCCGAAGCGCAAAGTCATTCTGGCGACCAACATCGCCGAGACCAGCCTCACCATCCCTGGCGTGCGCATCGTCATCGATTCTGGCCTGGTCAAGCAAAGCCGCTACGATGCCACACGAGGCATTGACATCCTGGAGACCGTCCCCATCTCACGCGACTCCGCGCAGCAGCGCGCCGGACGTGCCGGACGCGAGGCACCAGGCTTCTGCCGACGACTCTGGAACGCACTCGAACAAGACCACAAGATGCCCCACACGCCACCCGAAATCGTCCGGGTGGATCTCGCCGACGCCCTCCTGACAATCCACTGCGCCGGATGGACCGACGACAACGACTTCCCATGGTTCCAGCGGCCACCCGAAAACAGCGTGAGGGCCGCACATGCCCTCCTGAACAGCCTCGGTCTTCTAAACCCCGACGGCACTGCGACCAACACCGGTCGCGCGGTTCTCGCCTTCCCCACCCATCCGCGTCTGGCGTTGTTGCTCTGGAGAAGCGCACAACTCGGCATCTACGATCTGGCTTGTGGCTGCGCGGCAATTCTCGCTTCCCGTCCGCTGATTGCTGCACGCACCATGCCGACACGTCAACTCACCGAACTGCGGGGAAATCTTCGCCGGACAAAACAGGACAATTCTGGACAAGACATGCCAGAATCGGATTTTCTTGCACAACTTGAACTGGTCCGTCAGGCTTCTGCACAACATTTTTCCTTGGATGCCTGTGAGCGACTGGGTATCCAAGCAGGTGCCGCCCGCGACATCGCCCGCGAGTGGGCCAGCCTCCGTAGTTCCACCCACGCCAGTTCCGTGCCCGCGAGTAAAAGCCCCGAAATCGCACTGGCACGCCTGCTCCTGGAATGCTTTCCCGATCGCCTCGCCCGCCGGCTCGACAAAGGCACGCTCTCCTGCGAACTCCAAGGGCGCAAGCGTGCGATGCTCAGTCCCCGCAGCCTGGTACGGGATGAGCCACTCTTCATTGCCGCCGAAATTCGTGAGACCACTGCCGGCAATTCCCCTGGAACCACGGTCGAACTCTCCCTGGCCTCCGGAATCCGCGAAGAATGGCTCTGGGAACAATATCCAGAGGAATTGAAAGAAGACGACAACATCTTCTGGGACAGCGTGAAACAGCAAGTCCTACGCCGCCGCACGCTCTCCTGTCTGGGGCTGGTCCTGGAGGAATCCGTTCGCAACGACCCGCCGCCTGACCAGGCCGCCACGCTCCTCGCCGAACAAATCGAGTCCACCAACGCCCTTTCACTATTGGGCTGGGACGAAAAATGCACCGCCTGGATTGACCGCGTGCGCTTCCTGCGTCCGCATTTCCCAGAACTCGAATTGCCGGAATACACCGACGACGAATGCCGCGCCATTCGACAGGCTCTCTGCGCAGGCGAACGAACCTACGCCGCCGTTCGCAACAAGCCCGCCCTGCCCTTCTTGCAGGCCATCCTCACCCCAAAGCAGCTCGCCGCCGTAGAGCGCCTCGCCCCTGCCACCATCCCCCTTCCGCGCAACCGCAAGATGCGAATCGAATACCATCCCGGACAGTCCCCGAAAGGCCGGGCGCGCATCCAGGAACTCTACGATGTCAACGGCCCCCTCACCGTCGCCGACGGACGCATCCCAGTCCTGCTGGACATCCTTGCGCCAAACTTCCGCACCGTCCAGATCACCGACGACCTTCCGCGCTTCTGGCAAGTCCACTACCCCGCCATCAAGCCCCAGCTCTCCCGCCGCTACCCCAAGCACGAGTGGCGGTAGCCAGCCAGTCCAATCATTTTCCGCAGAGGTCATAACATATTTTGGTCTGCACCGGGGAAAATATACTCTCTTTGATTATATTGGAAGAAAGCCTCTTCAAGCAACCAAGACACCATCATGAACCTCAGTGAACGAATTGCCACTGCGCGCGGCACACGCAAAGCGCATCTGGTCGTCAAAAACGCCCGAATTTTCCATCTGACCACCGGAGAATTCGAAGTGGCGGACATCGCCATCGACAGCGAGGGTCTCATTGTGGGCGTGGGCGTGGGCTACTCCGGCGACCTGGAGCTGGATGCCACTGGCTTGACCGCTGTTCCCGGTTTCATTGATGCGCACTTGCATCTAGAATCCACCCTGATGACTCCTGCGGAATTTGAGCGGTGTGCCCTGCGGCATGGCGTCACCACCGTGGCATGCGACCCGCACGAATTGGCCAACGTGGTCGGCACCGATGCCTTCGATTACTTCTTCGCATGTGCGGAGAAACTCACGATGACCATGCTGGTGCGACTCTCCAGCTGCGTGCCCGCCACCCAATTGGAAACCTCCGGTGCAGCCATCACTGCGGATGACCTGGCCGTATGGCACGAACGTTATCCCAAAGCAGCTCTCGCAGAACTCATGAACGTTCCAGGGGTTCTGCATCAGGACGATGAACTCCTGCAGAAAATTTCGTTGTTTGACCATATCGACGGTCATTGTCCACTGCTGAACGGCAAGGATTTGAACGCCTACATCTCGGTCGGCGTTCGCAATGACCACGAATGCTCCACGCTGGCAGAAGCAAAGGAGAAATTGCAACGCGGACTCCAGGTCCTCATCCGCGAAGGCAGCGCCGCCCGTAATCTGGATACGATGCTGCCGTTGCTGACCATTGAGAACTCGCCTTTCCTGGCCTTCTGCACAGATGACCGCAATCCTCTTGACTTCAAGGAATTGGGATATATTGATGGAATCATCGCGCAGACTATCGAAAAAGGCGTCTCGCCGTTGGTGGCATACCGCGTTGCCAGCTGGTCTGCCGCACGCGGACTGGGTCTTGACGACCGGGGCATCATCGCGCCAGGCAAACGCGCGGACATTGTTCTACTCTCAAACTTCGAGCACTGCAAGGTCGCCAACGTGTTGGTTCATGGCCGCCCGGCCACCGGTATCGGCTATGGAGCGGATGTTCTGCCCACTCCGAATCCATTCCGCAACACCGTCCACTGTAAGGAAATGACTGCTGACGACTTCACCATGACGCCCAATCCCGAAAAACCCATCCCTGTCATCGGAGTGCGGGACGGCGATCTGGTCACTGATTTCCTGGAGCTTCTTCCCACCGACGAAGATGTCCTGCCCATCGCAGTGATTGAACGCCATGGCAAAAACGGCAATCTCGCCAGAGGCTATGTGCGTGGCGTCGGTCTAAAGAAAGGCGCTATCGCCTCCAGCGTTGGGCACGACTCCCATAACCTCTGCGTAGTCGGCACGAATCCTGCTGACATGGCACTCGCCATCAATACATTGCGTGAATCACAAGGCGGCTTTGTCGCAACCTGCGACGGTGCGGTTACCGCCTTGGTTCCACTGCCCTATGCAGGACTCTTCTCCGACAAGCCCGCCGAGACCATTGCCACGCAATTGCTGAAACTGCGACAAACAGTTCATGAATATGGCTGTAATCTGCAAGAGCCGTTCCTGCAAATGGCTTTCCTGCCGCTGGCAGTCATTCCACACCTCAAACTCACCGACCTGGGCCTGGTGGACGTGGACCGCTTCGAATTGGTGTAGAACAACTAGCCGATCTAGCCGCCCTAGCAGGGCTAGCCGCCCTAGCCGCCCTAGCCGCCCTAGCAGAACTAGCAGGGCTAGCCGCCCTAGCAGAACTAGCAGGGCTAGCAGAACTAGCCGCTCTAGCAGAACTAGCAGGGCTAGCCTTGTACCCTGTACCTTGTACCTTGTACCCTCTCACCTCTCACCTCTCACCTCTACCCTCTACCCTCTCACCTCTCACCTCTCACCTCTATTCTCTAACCTCTAATACCCTTCCGCTGG
>JAFXSU010000343.1 GCA_017525435.1 Victivallales bacterium | reverse complement strand
GGTATTGAATAGGGCTTACGGCTTAAGGTGTAGGAGCATCTCGTTGTAAAGCCCGTGAAATAGACGTTATCCGCGGAAGAACATCTGCCAGTAGCCGAGAGCAAAGATGGCAAGAATGATGACAGGGAGCAGCCAGCGCCAATAAAAGAGAAACATCTTGGGGAATCGCCACCGCTGTCCAGCCTCCAATTCTGCAAGGAAGCCTGCCTGGCCCCAGCCATATTTTGAGAAAGCGAAGAGGCAGAGGGTCAGCGAACCCAGTGGAAGGAGGTTTTGGCTGACGATGAAGTCCTCGAAGTCCAATATGGTGGAGGAGCCGCCCAGTGGGTGGATTGCATTCCAGATATTGTAGCCAAAGACGCAGGGCAGAGAGAGAATGGCGACTGCGAGACCGACGGAGAGAGTGGCGGTTTGACGGCTGAGGTGGTGTTCGTCCTGAAGGTATGCGATGAGGTTTTCGAAGACTGCAACGATGGTGGTGAGTGCGGCAAGCGACATGAAGATGAAGAAGAGGGTTCCCCAAAGGCGTCCAAGTCGCATGTTGTGGAATGCGTTTGGCAGGGAGACGAAGAGCAGTCCGGGGCCTTGTGCCGCATCTACGCCGTAGCTTTTGCAGATGGGAAAGATGATGAGTCCGGCGCAAAGTGCAACTGCGGTGTCCAACGCGATGATCCAGGCGCATTCGGCGGCGAGGGATTTTTTCCATTTGAGGTAGCTTCCGAAGATGGTCATGCTGCCGACGCCGAGGCTGAGGGTGAAGAAGGCCTGTCCCATGGCCGCAAATGTGGTTTCGAGGGGATTCTGGGCAAAATGGCTCCAGTCGGGCTTGAGATAGAAAGTCAACCCTTCCTTTGCGCCTGGCAAGGTGAGGGCGTATCCCGCCAGCACGACCATCAGCACAAGCAATGCGCCCATCATGTATTTCACGGTCTGTTCGACGCCTTTCTGGACACCAAACCAGCAGATGAGAGTCCCGAGGGCGACTGCCAGGAGCATGTATCCCAAGGAGCGTCCGGGCGAGGCGAGCAATGTGCCGAAGAATGCACCGCATTCGGCGGGCGTGCCGCATTCCGCGATGGTTCCGCGAGCGTAGTATCCAGCATAGGAGAAGAGCCAGCCGGAGACGGTGGTGTAGTAGATCATCAGGATTAGGCAGCCGCTGATCATTGCTCGTGCCAGCCAGCTCCAGACGGTCGCATGGTTCGAGGCAAGAGTTCGGAAGGCTCCGACGAGGTTGGAACGTCCCCCGCGTCCTACCGCCATTTCGGTCATCAGGATGGGGAAGCCTAATATGAATAGGAAGAAAAGATATAAAAAAACGAAGATACCGCCACCGTATTGCCCGACGATGAACGGAAAGCGCCAGACATTGCCGAGGCCAATGGCGCATCCGGCGGAAAGAAGAATGAAGCCCAGACGGCTTGCGAGGGCTTCGCGATGATTTGCGGATTCTGTCATAAATTTTACTTAACTAAATTATTCTTAGTATGTTAGATTGTTATTAAAGATTTCTTGCGATGAATGGCGACCAATTTTAGCGTCCCGAAAATCATTGAAAAACTATGATTCCGTTTCCTTTTCGAGGAAGTGACTTGCATGTCCATGGAAAGCGGATTACATTAACACCGTAAGGGGTGGGGGTATACCTCCCTAAAGGAAAAGCGCGCTTGGGGCAAACGAGCCTCCCGGTGGGAGTTTTGGGAATGGTATCGTTTGGTTGCCAAGATGGGGAGGTATGAAGTGATTGAGGTTCTTGGGGCAAATGGGATGAAAATTCAGGGCTTTCACACATTGCCTTGTTTGCCGAACGGCAGTGAACCACAATGGACATCTTCTGTGTTCATTGAGAAAATATAGAGCCTTTTTCAAAAGTTTTTCTTTAAAACAATATAGTATGTGCACTATGCAGGTTTTTCTTCCGATTCTATACATCTTGATTGCTTTGGGGCTGCTCTATTATGGCGCGGAGTGGCTGGTGCGTGGCGGATACGGCGTAGCCCTGAAACTGAAAATCAGCCGTTTGGTCATCGGACTGACGCTGGTCGCCTTTGCCACTAGCGCGCCGGAACTGACGGTCAGCCTGGACTCCGCGCTGGAGGGGCTGGACGGTCTGTCGCTGGGCAATGTCATCGGGTCGAACATCTGCAACATCGCGCTGATTCTGGGGCTCTCGTCGCTGGTCTGCCCGATTGCGGTGAATGCCGGCCTCCTGCGGATGGACATGCCGCTGATGATTTTCTCCGCTGTCCTGCTGGCGGTCTCGTGCTACTATTGCGGCGGGGTCACGCGCTGGGGCGGGCTGGTTTTCCTGGCGCTGATGGCGGGCTTCCTGTGGTGGCAGTTCCGGCAGGCGCGCAATGACGGTCAGCAGGATGCGGCGGACGAGGTGCCGGAGGTGAAGGATCGGCCGGTCTGGCAGTGGTTGCTGCTGGCGCTGGCAGGTCTTGCGGCGCTGGTGGGCGGCGGGAAGCTCTTCGTGAATGGCGCGGTCGCGGTGGCGCGGCTGCTGCACGTGAGCGAGACGGTGATTGGCCTGACCGTGGTTGCGGTGGGCACGAGTCTGCCGGAGCTGGCGACCAGCCTGGTCGCCGCCATCAAGGGCGAGGCGGACATCGCCATCGGCAACGTGGTGGGCTCCAATATCTTCAACATCCTTTGCATCCTGGGCATCACCGCCACCATCAAGCCGCTGGCAGCGACGGGAATCACTGCCATCGACTTGTCCACAATGCTGACAGTATCGATTCTCCTGCCTCCGATGATGCTTACCGGAAGAAAAATCACTCGCGCGGAGGGCGCGGTGCTGCTGGTCATCTATGTAGTCTATACTGCACTGCTGGTCAAAAACGCTCTGCCGAGTGGTTAAAATTCGCTTACGTGCGAGAAATAAAGTCTTGCACGCAAGCGAAACTGTAGCAAGTTATTGTGGCAGGGTGATTTCGGGTTCCTTCTGGCCTTTCTTCTGTGCCACCTTGAGAGGACCGAAGGGGGTGGGGCAGACCGCCTCAAACCACTCTAGGTCAAAGAGATTGGGCTGGATGCGGATTTCCTCGTAGCCATCGACGGCGGGAGTGACGCCTGCGATATTCTCTATTATCCATGCAATGGGCGTGGAGGCCCAACCGTGGCAGAAACTGTTGCGCAGTCCGGTGAAGCAACGTCGTCCGTATTCCGCATGGATGTCATGCTTGCCGGGTTTCGGCAGTTCGTCGATGCGACTGGCGCCTTTGAACCAGTCCATATCGGCCTGTTCCCAGAAGGTCGTGGCGCCGAGTTTGAGCATCCCGCCGTAGTATTTTCGCAGAAGTGCGAGTGCTTCGTCGGAGTGTCCGGCCAGGGTGTAGGCACGCATCCAGTTGTCCATGTGGAAAGTGGAGATGGTATCGGTGGGCTTCTTGGCAAATACCTCGCGGTATGCCTTTGCGGGGTCGAGCAGACCGGCGAGCACTGCGAAAGCCGCGCTGGATTTGTCCAAGCCTGTCAATCGGATTGACTTTTTGAGCGCTTTTTGCACTTTTTGAGCGCGTGCGACCAGTTTCTCCTCCCCAAGGAGCGTGCCCATCTTGATGCAGTCACGTAATCCAATATAGTACAAGGGGGCGTAGCCGTGTTTGGCGAAGCCGTCCTTCACGCCCCAGTCGATGATGGTGCCTTCCAGAACCTGCTCGGGAGTCTGTTCGAACTCGGAGAGCAACTTGTCGGCGTATCGTCGATAGCCTTGGCGCTGGCGCCTGAGGTAGTTCATGTCGGCGAAGTAACGGTAGTATTCGGCGTGGCTGAGGAACCAGTAGGGCGTGTAGGGGACGAGTCCGTTGAAGAGGCCGGTGCCCATTGCTTCGTCTCGCAAGTAGTCCAGGCTTTCCGAGATGGCGGGGTGCTTGCGGTAGAGGACGCCTGCCGCGCGGATTTCGTTGTAGAGATCACCCATCCAGACGAGTCGGTCGCGCTTGGCGCCGTCGGTGAGCATCGGTGCCACGCAGAGGTCGAGGGTTCGTGCGCAGGTGTCCCAGATTTGGTTGAGCAGTTCGTCGGAACAGCGGAAGGAACCCACGCGCGGGACGGGGCGTTCCCAGACGGCGGCGGAGCATTCGCGGATCTCCAGAGTCTGCTTTTTGGAGAGATTGTCGATGCGGATGAAGCGGAAGCCCGTGTTGCCCACGTGGGACTCGCCCATGGCGGGGACGGTGAGTTCGAAGTCGTGGATGGCGTGGTCCTGGTTCGGGGTAGCCATTGCCTCGGAGACGGACTCGCCGAAGCGCACGCGGACCTTGCCGGGGCCCATGGGGGCGTTGAGCGAGGTGACCAACCGTAGGCCGCCGGCGACCTCCATGCCGTAGTCCAGCAGGAAGCCCTCGCCGGGACCGAGTTTCACTCCCGGGTCTTTCCAGATGGTCTGAAATTCACCGGCGCGGCCCAGCAGCCATTCGGGGTTCTTCAGGGTGGCACTCTTCCAGACCACACGCTCCGGAGCGCGGTAACTCAATCGACGAGGATCCTGTTTCATAATTCGTAATGCTTAATTCGTAATTGGTTAGTGGAAATGACGGGAGGGTTACTCGGGGGAGTCCTCCCATTGCTGTGTGAGGTTGGTCAGTTCGGGGTGAAGAGTGTCGAAGACCAGTTCGGTTGGCAGATGGAGTCGGCAGAAGAGGAGGCTTGTCTGCAAGACGGTCAGTTGGTCGGCTGGGCGAAGCAGGGCAAAGCCGTAGGCGTCAAAGAGGCACCGCGTTGTTAGAAGTTTGCCAAGTCGTCTGCCATTCAGATCTTCGATAGGCAGCAGGACAAAGCCCGGAAGCCGTATGGCACGGCGTGCGGACAGACGGCAGGGGAGTGCCTTGGCATGTCTCAGCAGGTGTTCCCACCACCCCAGGTACAGCAGAGTTACCACGGGGTAGCTCAGAAAAAGCCGCCAACCCCAGCGGAAAACAAAGCCTGAGATTTGCGGGACGAAATTCGCCGCGACGCAGAGCATGCCGACGGCGTAGAGCAACAGACGGTAGCCGCCCAGCAGAGGACTGTTCGCATGAAGTCGCTCGAAAACTGCCCAGGGAGTCACGTGCTGACGCAGCAATTCCTGGAAGCGGAGTACCTTCGCGGCAATCGCACTGGAGAGGTCGTTGGACACGGTCACATGGGAAATGGACGGAAGTGGGCTTTCACCTCAATATATTTCACCAAAAAGAATCAGTTGTGCCTTCGGTTCGTTTGCAATATCAGAATTTCGCATTAAAGTATGAATGATTGTTCATTTGTTCAACAATAAAAATGGAGATGCCAGATGCCGAAGGGCAAAGAGAAGTCGATGGCGCCGGTATGTGAGGCGACGGTGCTGCACGCGGATGTCCTGCAGCGAGTGCGTCATGGTCTGACGGACGAAGAGGTGTTGCGTTGGGTTGCAGGACTTTTCAAGGTTCTTGGCGACCCAAGCCGTCTGAAAATTGTGAATGCGTTGCTGCTGTCGGAGATGTGCGTGTGCGACCTGGCTTCGCTATTGGGAATGAGCCAGTCGGCGGTCTCACACCAATTGCAGATTCTTCGCCAGAGCGACCTGGTGAAATGGCGACGGGATGGCAAGGTGATCTACTATTCGCTGGACGATGAACATGTTAACAACCTCTTCTATCAGGGGCTGGTCCATGTCAATGAGAAGCACCATCATGGCGATTAGCGATTAGCGATTAGCGATTAGCGATTAGCAATTAGCGATTAGCGATTAGCAATTAGCAATTAGCAATTTGGGTTGATTTGTCAGTAGAGCGATATGGGTTGCGGATGTGAATCTCATGGTGGATGCGAGTGCTGTGGGCATCACGGGCGGACAGTGGAAAAGCCGTCGATGATGGCGAACCGCCGGGTGGTTTATTTCGAGGGACCTGTGGATGAGTTCCGCGAGGGGCTGTCGAATGCCATCCAGTCGGTTGTGCCGGGTGCCGAGCTGGAATGGGAGGGGAATGCCCTGACGGTCACGGTGCCGGAGAGCGAGGTCTCCCGTCTGCCGGTGGCGTTGCGAGAACTCACCAAGTGGTTGCGGGAGAATGCCCCGTCGGTGAAGCGCAGCTATGTCGCACCAGTTTTGATTGGCGATGAAGAGGACGAAGGCGAGGGCGGTTTTCTCTGTCTTCACCGAACGACGCTGTTGAGCATTGGTGCCGTGATTTTCTTTGTCACGCTGGCGCTTTCCCACTGGCTGCCTCAGATGGTCGCCACAGTTTTACATATAATATCATATTTATTTGTTGGACAAGAAGTTATATTTAATTTTTTAAAAAAACTCAGAAATTTCGAATTTTTAGACGAGACCTTTTTGATGACAGTTGCGTCGCTTGGTGCCATCGCAATCGGCGAGTGTCCGGAAGCGGTGGCAGTGATGCTCTTCTACCAGGTGGGCGAGGCTTTTCAGCGTCGTGCGGTAGGTCGCAGCCGTCAGTCCATCGTTGAAATGATGGATTTACGACCAGACACCGCATGGCTTCAGACCGATGGTGGCGGGGCGAGTGTCGCCCCGGAGGAAGTCGCCGTGGGCGAGACGATTCTTGTGAAGCCTGGCGAACGCATTCCCTTGGATGGTGTGGTGACGGCGGGACGGTCGTTGCTGGACACCTCCGCATTGACCGGCGAGTCGTTGCCGCGTGAGGTGAAGCCTGACGACGAGGTGCTTTCCGGCTGCATCAACCAGAGTTCCCTGCTTGCGGTTCGCGTGACCAGACCCTTCGGGGAGTCCACGGTGTCACGCATTCTGGAACTGGTGGAGCACGCCAGTAGCTTCAAGACGCCGACGGAACGTTTCATCACGGTCTTTGCTCGCTACTACACTCCGGCGGTGGTGGCGGGAGCGTTCCTTCTGGCGGTTCTGCCACCGTTGTTCGGGTTCGGCGGGTGGTCGATGTGGATTCACCGTGCGCTGGTGTTTCTGGTAGTCTCCTGTCCGTGTGCACTAGTTATCTCGGTGCCACTGAGTTATTTCGGTGGAATCGGCGCGGCTTCGCGTCAGAATGTGTTGGTGAAGGGCAGCGCGTGCATCGATGCACTGGCGAAAGTCTCCACGGTGGTTTTCGACAAAACTGGCACACTGACGCAGGGTGCCTTCCGGGTTCAGGAGGTCACTCCCGCATCCGGCTTCAGCCGTGAGGAGGTGCTGTTTCACGCCGCCCAGGCGGAGTGCGCCTCCAGCCACCCGATTGCGACTGCTTTGCGGAATGCCGCTCCGCATCCGGTGGAACCCGCTCGCGTGACAGCCATCGAGGAGGTTGCCGGCCATGGCGTGAAAGCACGACTGGATGGCAAGGCGGTGCTTGCGGGAAATCGCAAGTTCCTCGTGGAAAATCAAATTGAAGAGGTCTTTGCGCAGGAAAACGGCACGGTGGTCCATGTTGCCGTGGAGGGACGCTACGCAGGTGCCATTACCATCGCCGATCAACTTAAGCCAGATAGCGCCGATGCAGTGCAGGCGTTGCGGCGCGAGGGCGTCCAACGGGTGTTGATGCTTACGGGGGATCACCGTATGGTTGCAGAGGAAACCGCCACCCTGCTGGGGCTGGATGGCTTCCATGCGGAACTTTTGCCCGAACAGAAGGTTGCGCTCATCGAACAGCTGGAACGCGAGAAGCCCGCCGATACCAAGGTGGCCTTCGTGGGTGATGGCATCAATGATGCACCCGTGCTTGCTCGTGCCGATTTGGGTATCGCAATGGGAGGAATTGGCTCGGATGCCGCGGTCGCGGCGGCGGACGCCATGCTGATGACCGACCAGCCCTCGCAGGTCGCGCTTGCCATCCGCATCGCACGCCGGACATTGAGCATCGTGCGGCAGAATATCGCATTTGCCTTGGGTGTCAAGGCGTTGATATTGATTCTTGGAGCGTTGGGATGGGTGAATCTCTGGCTGGCGGTCTTCGGCGATGTCGGAGTCGCCGCGCTAGCCACGCTCAACGCCCTGCGAGCAATGCGTATTCAATAATTGTGCCGCGCGGGACGCGCGGCTGCCAAACCGACACGCCTCGCGTGGGATGCCGATAGCCGGACACACGCCTTCTGCGGGACGCGCGGTTGCCAGACCGCCACGCCTTCTACATGACGTGTGGTCAATAATATTAGTGCATTACTTGATTGTGGCCAATGATTGCAGGATAATTGGCCATGCTGTCGGCATCGGAGAGGGAGCGTTGCACACGGCAGGGCACGCCGACGGCCACGGAGTTGGCGGGAATGTCGTGCGTGACCACGCTGCCCGCGCCAATCACGCAGTTGTCACCGATGGACACGCCTGGACAAATCACGACATTGGCACCAAACCAGCAGTCATTGCCGATGGTGACGGGCTTGGCGTAGCAGAGGTGCTTGCGTTCGCCATTTTCGTTGAGCATCCATCGCCGTTCGTCCGGCAGGAGCGGGTGGCATGGGGTGACGATGGTGACATTGGGACCGAAGTTATTGTCGTTGCCGATGGTCACGAGTGCGTCGTCCTGCACGGTGAAATTGTAGTTGATGAAATTGCGCAGGCCGATGCGGGTATGCTTTCCGTAATGGAAAAAGATGGGCCCCTGCAGGAAGGAGCCCTCGCCGAACTCCGCGAGGATTTCGTGGGCAAGTCGCGCCCGCAACTCGGTCTCGCTTTCGCTGGTACGACTGTATTGTGCACTGAGGTCGTGGGAGCGTTGCTTCATCGCCTTGAGAAGCGGGTCGCCGGGGCAGAACAATTCGCCGCGCAGGATTTTATCTTCTTCGGTCATCGTGGTAATTTTTGAATTAGCCGTCCTAGCCCGGCTAGTCAAGCCCTATCGGTTTCCTTCCCACTTTTCGTAGCGGAAATGCACGGTGGCGATGTCGGCCATTCGCGTGGCGGGGGACATCACGCCCCAGAGTTCCTTCAAGGTGGTGAAGGCCAGGCAGGTATTGCTGTCGCCCGCACCGTAGTAGATGCGCAGGGTATTCTGGTCGTCTTCGAGGACGGCACCGCAGGGGAAGATGGTGTTCTCCACCCAGCAGTTGGCTTGGGGGCCGGTCTCGTAGGGCGCCTCGGCGACCAGAATTGGCTGTTTGGTGATGGCGATGAGCTTCGTTGGGTCTTCCGGCGAGAAGAGCGCGGCGCCGACGGTGTAGCGCTTGCTCCAGTCGTCAGTGGCCATGCATTTCACATGGCGGTCGGGGTCCTTGTCCACCGCATGGAAGATGAGGAGCCATCCGCGGTCGGTCTTGATGGGTGGTGCGCCTGCGCCGATTTTCGTGTTGGCCCACGGGACATCCTCGCAACCTAGGAAGAGCTCCTGGTCGCCCCAATAGCGCAGGTCAGGTGAGAAGGCATACCAGATGTGGAAGGGATCCTGCCACTGGTTGGAGGGCCGCTCCAGCCGCATGTACATCCCGTTCACCTTCTCGGGAAAGAGTACCATGTTGCGCTGCTGCGGAATGCCGATGCACACGGCGTCGAAATCCACGCCTTCGCCACGCCAACGGGCGATGCCGGGGCGCTCGGAGTGCTGGTTCTCGAAGCAGAAAGTGAGATAGAGCTGATCCTCCAGGACGGTCAGGCGCGAGTCCACCAGCCACGGCAGTACCACGCCCTTGTAGTGGACGCGAATCCAGTCGGGCATCATCTCGAAGTGGATGCCGTCGTCGCTCACGCCAAAGCCGGTGCCCATGTCGATCGCGGGGCGCTCACGGCCATTGAAGTGGTCTACTCGCGGTGCGATGAAGTATTTGCCCTGGAAGCGGGTTACGCCTGCATTGAAGACGTAGCTGGCGGGGTAGGGCACGTCCTTCGCGGTGAGGATGGGGTTGCCCTCGTAGCGACGGATGACCGGGCTGGTGTGCAGTTCACCGACATGCTGTGGAAGATCTTTAAAAGGATTATACATAATCGAATGAGGAATGAGGAAGGAGGAATGAGGAATTAAAAATTTGTTCTGCTAGCTGTTCTAGCCGTTCTAGCCGTTCTAGCCGTTCTAGCCGTTCTAGCCGTTCTAGCCGTTCTAGCCGTTCTAGCCGTTCTAGCCGTTCTAGCCGTTC
>JAFXSU010000342.1 GCA_017525435.1 Victivallales bacterium | reverse complement strand
TGGTCAGTGGCGTTTTGGGGGACGACAATGACGCGGCCGGCCAGCTCCACCTCCACGGCCTCGCCGCGGGGCTTCATCGAGTTGGGAGGGAGGGAGCGTTGCACCACGGGGATGGCATCCCGCGCTTCGACTGCCTGCTGGTGCGCCTCCTCGTCCACTGGTGAGATATTGATTTCATCGAACCAGCTGACTCCCTGCTGCTCCGTAGTCCCTCCTGCCCAGATTCGGAAGAGGGCTCGGATGGCCTGGGCAGGTGCGGTGAGGCGTTGTTCGTGGCGGGTCCAGGGCTGGGTTCCGTTCTGCCCGTAGGAGAGGAAAGTCTCCTCGAAGAGTACTCCGTTCTGGTTGAACCAGGCGAGCTTTACGTGGGTCTGCGTTACATTTTCGAGGCGCTGCCAATAGCTGACGAGGTACTCAAGGCCACCGGCCACCGTGAACTCCGCCTCTGCGACAGCCCACTGCCGACGCGTCTCAAGCCGCAGGGACTGACGGTCGCCGGGCTCCTCCGGCGGAAAGCACTCACTGTCAACAACCGCCTCGTTGCCGGGCAGGCTCCAGCCGGGGACGTGCGCATCGTCGGTGGCGAAGCCCCCGTTGGTCAGCAGGTTGGCGGCGTGCGCCGACAGCAGGCAGACGAAGATGCACAGCAGGATGGCGGAGAAGTGTTTCATGGTAAATTATCTAGCGGACACGGTCCCAGATTTTCTCGTAGTTGTCCACGATGGACTGTGCCCATGCGCGGAGGCGGTCGCCGTTATAGGTGGCCACATGGCCGTCGAAGTGGAGGACGTTGCAGTTGCCGGAGTGCCGCGGCGCGATGTCGCGCGGTCCGTAGTTTCCGTTGGTGCAGTAGCTGTTGGCACCGTTGTTGTAGCGGTCCCCGAAGGAGTCCACAGTATAGAGGGTCTTGGCGGGACGCTTGATATCGCTCATCGTCTGGAAGCCCAGTTCGCCGGCGTAGTCCGGGATGGAGAAGTAGTTTACGCCGTAGCTGAGCGATTCGGTCTGGATGCGCCGGTGGGTCTGCCCGTCGTTGCAGGGCTGGTCTCCCAAGTTCGCAGTGGCGCTTTTGCGGCCGGTTCCCTCGCCCTGCGCGGAGGGGCAGTCGAATACCTTGGCCGCGTTCATGTAGCCAGCCACGAAGAGCTGGTTGTGCCACCAGACGTAGGGGCAGTCCCAGTTGAGTTCGGCGCCGTTGTGATGGACGACATAGTTGTTGGACTCGTCGGTGTAGAGGATGCAGGCCAGGCCGATTTGCCGCTGGTTGTTGACGCATGCGATTGCGCGTGCCTTCTCGCGTGCCTTGGAAAGCGCGGGCAGGAGCATGGAGGCCAAGATGGCGATGATTGCTATTACAACAAGTAGTTCAATTAGAGTAAAATTATGATGATTTTTCATGGCGATGCTTTAGGGGTGTTCGTGGGTGATGAAAACAAACGTCTGTATTTCCATTGGCTTGAGCCTGTGCGGAAAAGATGCCATGGGCGTTGCCTGGCCGAAGGCATCGGTGACGGCCTGCGCACGGCTGCGGGGGATTTCCCCGCCCAGTTCCAGCGGTGCCTCGGCACCGTCGGTTTCGTAGAGGCGCACGAGGACCTGCCCGCCCGGAAGGGGCCGGAGCGCGGAGATGGCGAGGTTGGGGGCGCTCCAGCTGAGCAGCTCCTGGTCGGGCAATGCGCCGGGTAGGACGGCGGGGGGACGGTTGAGGAGGAAGCCAAGGCGGGGGCTGGCACCCTCTTCCATGGGGGAGTGGGCACGGAAGGCGAATTCATAGACATGGGTTCCCGCATCGAGAGCTTCCTGGGGAGGGGTGAGGCCGCCGTCGGCAGTCTTGGTCGGCGAGCGAAGCAGGCTGATCTCGATGACACCATTGGCCAGCTGGTGACCGGGCGTGCCGGTGTTGGCGACGGTAAGCGAGGTGGCATAGTCCGCCAGACGAACCCAGTTGAGGGCGGGCCAGTCGCCCTTGGCTTGCGCATAGTCCGCATCTTCCGCCAACGGCTGGAAGGCTGTGGCGAATTCCTCCCTGACCTCGAAGTAGGGCTTGCGGACAGTGGTGGCGAAGGGTGTCTCGCAGGTCGCGACGGCGATATTGGGGTTAAGCGTGGTCGGAAAGAGGATGGAGACTTTGGTGTTGGCACCCTGCCACTGGAGGGTGAGCCGCAGCGTGAAGTAGTCCAGCTGGTGGTAGAAGCGGTATTCCTTACGGAAGGTGAGCGTGCCGAAGCCGGGCCAGTGGGGACCGGTGTTGCCGTCTTCGGGCGGACCGGGGAGTACTTCGCCCTCGGTGACGAAGAGGTGGAAGACTGGCCCCGACTGGCTGAGGATGAGTTTTTCGCGCTGGAATTCGCGGCCGCGCGGGATGCTCCAAAACTCCTCGGACCACATTGAGCCGGTGTCATGCCGGAAGCGGATCTCCCCGAAAGCCTCCTGTTTAAAAGGATTGGCGGGGAGGTATTTAGCGGTGATTCGCGGGAAGGTATCCGTGAAGTCGGCGCGGAGCCATTCGTTCTCGAAGACGGGCGGTGCGTCGGTGCCGACTGCGGGCTGCAGTGCCGCTGACGTGAAATGCCTGGCGCCGCATTGCGGGAGGTCGGCGAGAAATTGGACCTGGCCGTCCAGGTCCAGTTGCGCAAGTACTCCTTCGGGGGCTTGGTCGGCGATGACTGGCTGGAGGCCGCCGATGCCGCTGTAGGAGATCACCGTAAAGCCGTCACCGGAGAGGTCGCTGGGCAAGGCGGGCGTGGCCGCCTGGAGGGCACGGTCCACATCCGCGAAAGCGGCGTCAGAATGGCAACCGCATGCCGCGTCGTGGAATTGGGCCATGCATAGGGCCTTCCAAGCTTCCGTTCGGTCGGCGAATTGTCTGCGCAGCACATCCAGCATCTCCGCGAGCATCAAGCGGCTTTCCGCCCGGCGGATGCGTTGTTTGATGCCGATGCGGGTGGTGTAGCATCCGGTGAAGGTCGGATTGCACTCGCCGGTGTAGTCTGGGTAGCTTGCGTCTTCTGCCGAAAAATGCGCAAGGTATTTGCGCCCAGAGGAAAAGGCGAGCGTTTTTCGGCCGGTGCAGTTGAGCTGGGCGACCAGCGCGAAGATGCTTTCGCGCAGCGGCGTCTCCTCGGTGCTGTAGGTGACCAGACAGTCACCAGTCAGATCCAGGCAGGACTGTACCATTTTAGAAAGTCTGCTCTCGTAGTCCTGAAGCAGCGGCACGTTCGTGGAATAGCCCATGTGGGTGACAACTCCGGTCGGCTGGAAGACCAGCACGCTTTCGGAACCGCTGAGGGAATGCCAGCGGAAGAACTGAGCATTGCGGATTTCGGGCGGGGTGTTGGGAAGACGCCCCGGAAATAGTGCTTTTTGGTTGCAGTGAAGGAGAATCTGCGGGAGCTGCGCGCACATTCCAAAGGCATCGGTCATGCGCACGTAGTCCGGGTCGGCTGCGAAGAGCTCATGGTAAGTCGCCCGCCCGATTTCGAGATTACGGATGATGGCCTCGCCGCAAATCAGGTTGAGGTCCGGGATGGTGTAGGCACCGCAGAGGTCGAGACGTTGTTCCCGGACAAGTTCTCGCGCTTCCGCCAGACGTTCCGGGTGGTCGGCGAAGAAGACCTCCGCGATGTGGGCTTGCTCCAGCACGAAGGCACAGTTGCGATGACGCCGCGCCAGGTCGAAGAGCCTGGTTAGCTGCTCGTCCCGGATGGCACGGTAACCCGCCAGGTCGTGGCGCCATAGCAAATCTGAATGGTGTTCCAGCAGAAAAAAGACCTTCCCCCCCGAAGCACTGGTGGCGATTGAGGCCGCATCCGCCTTCGCCGGACGTTTGGCGACATAGTATCCGTTCAAGCCGCGGCACTCGACGAAGCCGTTG
>JAFXSU010000341.1 GCA_017525435.1 Victivallales bacterium | reverse complement strand
GTTCTTCAACCCGTTGGAGTTCCGTATCATAGACGATGATGTTCACCGTCAGCCACGCCTCCGCGCCAGCCGAATGGCATTTCGCCGCCAATTCCGGCAGTTCCTCCTGTCGGAAATTCACCGTGGCATGGGAGCGCATATTCAAGTCGCCCACGCCGAAATACACCGCGTCCGCGCCATTGGCCAATGCGGCAGAGAGCGCCTCGTGGCCTCCGGCCGGAGCAAGCAGGTAGATTTTTCGGGAAGAGAGCGTCATACTGTAAAATATAAGCGGATTTTCGTTCTTCGAGCGTCATGAATTGACTGCTTTTGCCGTAACTTTCGCATTTACCCCATATATTATTTGTTTTCCGCAATTTCAACTCGTTTTGCCGTCTTTCTCGTGTCTTCATTGCCCCATGTTCGCCACTGAAAAACTACTTCAGCTGTCCTTTGACGCAGCTACGATGCTCGCGCCGATGCGCGACCTCTTCTCCGTAGGTCTCCGCCGAAAGGACCACGAACTCCTTCATCTGGACGAAGGCGAATTCACCATACGCAACTTCGATGGCGTCGAATGGTGCTTTACTGACGCCGAGCGCGTCCCCGGCCTCGCCATCACCCTGCGCCCACGCCTGGAGAATGGCACGCTCTTCGTGGGCTTCGCAGTCTCCGGCGTGCCCGCCGACTGCGCGCTGGAGTGGATTGAGCCGCTGCGCCTGCGCGTCGCCAATCCGCATGGCGATCTCCTGCTCACGCACCACGAAGGCGAAATCGTCCACAACCCGATGCACCAATACTACCGCACACAGGAACCCGGCTGGCACAACTACCAGTTCTTCCCCGGCTACGACCAGATGCAATTCATCGGATACTTTGCGGACGGAAAGGGACTCTGCTGCATCGCACGGGACACCCAATGCGGGGTGAAATTCTTCAATATCCGCAAGGACGACGCACACCTCGAACTCTACTGCCGCGTCTATTGCGGCGGCAATTTCGGCCAGGACTACGACGCCGGATACGACTTCTCCCTGGAGGGATGTCAGCCCAACTGGCAGAGCGCCTGCAGCCACTACCGCGACTGGCTCCAATCCAGCGGCTTCGCGGTCCCCAAGGGGAACTATCCGGAGATCGTGAAGGAGTCTCCCGTGGTCGCCATCTACCCCGTTCGCGGTCAGGGAAAGGACAATGGCGACATGGACTACAACGAGTACTTCCCCTACGCCAACGCATTGCCTGTCTTGCAGAAGCTCGGCAACCGGCTGGGCTCCAAGATGATGGCACTTCTGATGCATTGGGAGGGCACCGCCCCCTGGGCACCGCCATACGTCTGGCCTCCGCAAGGCGGCGAAGAACCCCTCGCGCAATTCCGCGATGCGCTCCACGAGCGTGGCGACTACCTCGGCGTCTATTGCTCCGGCACTGGCTGGACCCAGCAGAGCTGCATCGACTGGGACTACCAGCCCGCCAAGAAATGCGCTGAAGAACACCTTGAACCACACATGGCAATGGGTCCCGACGGCAAGGACCTGGAGTCCCTCATCTGCTGCAACCTCTACGCACAGCGCCTCGGATACGACCTTTGCATGGGGGACGACTGGGCGCGAAAAACCATCATCGACGAAGTCGGCAAGCTCGCCAATTTCGGGCTGGACTACGCGCAGTTCTACGACCAGAATATCGGCGGGGCGGCATACCTCTGCTGGGCGCGCAACCACCGCCATGCGCCCGTCCCCGGCCCCGACCAAGTTGCCAACCAGAAGAGCCTCCTGAAGGAACTCCACGATCGCTACCCGAAACTCGTGCTGGGTGCCGAATCCAGCGCGGCGGAGCCATATCTGGAATACCTGCCTTTCAGTGACATGCGCTATTCCTGCTGGACCATGCTGGACGCCCATCCCGTCCCCGCATATTCTTTCGTGTATCACGAATACGTGAACAACTTCATGGGCAACCAGGGCGGCATACAATACTATCTCGATCTGGACAAGCAGCCCGAGAACCTCCTTTGGCGCACCGCCTACGCCTTCGCCTCCGGAAACCTTCTCTCCGTCATCCTCGGCGAACACGGGACGCTCCTCTGGGGCTGGATCTGCCCCTGGGGACAAACCACCATGCCCGAACAGGAATCCGAACTAACCCTCCTGCGCAACCTCAACGACTTCCGCAAGGCGAACCCGCAGTACCTCATCTACGGACGAATGCTCGAGCCGCTCAACCAGGTCACCGGCCCCAAGTGGACGCTGCCTATCATGAGCCGATTCCCCCGCGAACTCGATGCCTTCATCACCACCTGGTGGCAGGCGCCGGATGGTTCCAAGGCACTTATCATCACCAACTTCCGTCCTGTCGAACAGACCGTCGAGGTGGACGGCAAGCCCGTCGTTCTCCCGCCGTTGAACGCGGTCAAAATAGCAATTAGCAATTAGCAATTAGCAATTTTCCTTGTTATTCAATTCCTTTTTGGCAATGAAAACTGGCATTTTGGATTCGATTCTTGAAGCAGTCGGCGGCACTCCATTGGTGCGTCTGCACAGCATCCCGACGGCTGATTGCGCGCAGGTCCTCGTGAAGGTCGAGGGGCTGAATGTTGGCGGGAGCATCAAAACCCGCACCGCGCTGAATATGCTTGAGAAGGCCCGCAAGGATGGTCTGCTGAAAGCGGATTCCGTAGTCATCGAGCCGACCAGCGGAAACCAGGGCATCGGATTGGCGCTGGTGTGCAGCCAGCTCCACTACCGCTGTATCATCGTGATGCCGGATTCCGTCAGCGAAGAGCGCACCAAGCTAATGCGGCTGTATGGTGCAGAAATCCGTCTGGTCCACGATGAAGGCAATATCGGCGAATGCATGGAGCGCTGCCTCAAACTCGCCTGCGAACTGCGAGACACCATTCCCGGCGGATACATCCCACAGCAATTCGAGAACCCCAACAACCCCGCCGTCCACTTTGAAAAGACCGGGCGGGAGATTCTCGAGCAGCTTGGCGACTGCCAAGTGGATGCCTTCTGCGCGGGCTTCGGAACCGGCGGTACGCTCTCCGGCATCGGACGCGTCCTGCGAACCCGCTTCCCGGAGATGCAGGTCATCGCCGCCGAACCGGAGAACGCCGCAGTTCTTGCCGGCGGAGCCATCGGTTCGCATCTCCAGCAAGGCATCGGCGACGGCTTCATCCCCGCCAACCTCGACCAGTCTATCCTCACGGGAACCCGAATCATCACCGACGACGAGGCGCTCTCCATGGCCCGCGCCCTCGCCCGCCTCGAAGGACTCCCTGCGGGCATCTCCAGCGGCACCAACACCGCCTGCGCAGTCGCCCTCGCCCGCGAACTGGGTCCAGGGCACACCGTCCTCACCGTCCTGCCCGATTCCTACGACCGCTACTATTCCACCCCGCTGTTCCAGTTCGACTAGAAATGATTGCTGTTGAAGCACCTCCCAAAACTGAAGAAAGCGAGCCATTAACAACGCAACCAGAAGGCTCAGGCGAAAAAGACCAAGCCTTCAAAGGATGCGGAGGGTGTCTGATAACCCTATTTATTGTACTGTGCGTGATTGCTCTAGGCGGATATCTACTGTATCATCTGGAGATTCATTCCTTCACAATCATCTCACCATGCGGGAAATATCGCGTTGAGGTTTACTATTATTTGGGAGAGGGCTTTATCCCCAGAGGACCTGGTAGTGGCAGCGACAAGGCGGGGTGTGTTTATATCTACCGCCAAGCGGACAACAAGAAACTGCACCGCGAGGAATTGCCGATGGAATTTATTGCATACGAAATCCAGTTTAGCCACGAGGCCGACGGCAGTTATGTAGTTTACGAGCCAGGTTGGCTGTGGTTTGAACTGGAAAAAGGCACCCCAGATCCGTAAATTGCCTCGGCCCCGGTTCTCGCTTATGCGAACAAGACCGACTCTCATTCCTCATTCCTCATTCCGCCTTCAGGCCTTGTTCGGCGCATTTGGCGAGGGCGTGTTCGGCGAGGATGCGGAAATTGGGGAAAAGCGGCGAGGCCTGCGCGGCCGCCAGCAGATGACGCAGAGCCGGCAGGATGAATTGCCGATACCACTCCAGGTGGTCCTTGAGCCAGAGCTTCCCGTAGGCGCCCAGTGCCTGCATGAGTCGCTGAATGGCGGCGGCATGGAAGACCGCGTCCGCCGGAGGCGTTCCGCCGAGCATGCGAACCTGATGACAATATTCCCACCAGGCCTCCAGCCGGAAATCCGCTGTATAGTGTTGATAGGGGTCATAGAGCAACGAGGCCATATCATAGGCAGCCGCGCCTAGGCGCATGCCCTGAAAATCAATCAGGAAGACCTTGCCGTCCAGCACCTTGACATTGGCGCTCTGGAGGTCTCGGTGAATCGGCACGAGGGGTTCCTGAAGGAGCAATGTGCGCAGGCGGCAATATTCGTATGCCACATCCGACCACACTTCGGGACAATGGAGGACGCGTCCCAAGAGGTTTTCACGGAAGTAGTCGCGCTCCCAGTCGTAGAGTCCTTTGGTGAAACCGGGCTGAAGCGGCAGTTCCTCCAAGCGCACGGCGACCGCCCCCAGCACATGCAGGCGGGCAATCTGCTCGACCACCTGGAAGAGATAATCCCGCCGGGCGACACTCTTCTCCAGTAGCAAGTCGTTCTGCCCCAAGTCCTCTGTGACCAGTTCGTTGGCGTCGGCGAGATGCAGCAGCACACGCGGCACGCGAATGCCCAGCCGCAACAGAAAATCGCTGATTGCCGCAAAACTTGCGTTCTCCCGACGGCGCGGATTGTAGGACGACCACACCAGCGTGCGTTTCTTCGCCGGATCGGGGATGCGATAGTAGTGCCGTCCCGATCCCTGCTTGGGCAGTGCCTCCATCGACAAATCCTTTGCATCCAAGTCAAAACTCGCCAAAATGCGGGGATCAGGATGCTCCGCCGCGCCCATGGCAGGTGGTGCCTTGACAGTTCCGCCGGTAAGGATGCCATCCGCATAGAGCAACGGCGCCTCGATGTGGATATGGTCCCAGAGAACGACATTGTGCAGTTGTGCTCCGGGCACCACGGAGACCTCCGCCCCCAAGCCAATGGCACCGGTGCACTTCACGCCCTGTGACTCCAATTCAAAACGCCGTCGGGACTGAACGACCTGCGCCTCGCGCAGATGCGGCTGGCTAACCAGCGCACAGTCCGCAATTGCACCGTGGGCGCGGATATACTCCTGCGCGGTGCCCACGTCGCTCCAGAAGAGCTGCGGATTGGCGACCATCCCGCAGATGCGACGACCGGCCTGGGCCGCTCGTAGAAATGCGTCCAGGATGCTGGGTGCCTCTTCGTCCGGCAGAAAATCCAAAATATCCTTTTTAAATAGGTACAGTCCTGAGAAGGTCAGGTCGCCGTGTGGATCGCGGAAACTGAGGATGCGGTCATCGGTGTCCAGCAGCACGCCGTATTGGCGGTGGTTGGGTATCAGCAACACCGTCACATCTGCGCCAGTCTCATGATGACGCTCGATGAGCTTTCGCAAGTCGTTGTCGTGCACGATATCCACATTGTGGACCAAAATCTCGTCCGCATCCGGTGCCAGTTCGGCAATGCCCTTGCGCAGCCCCCCGCCGTGGTTCAGCAGACGTTCCTCCTGCGAGCAACGGATGTCCCAGTCGTAACGACGCGAGAGTTCGGCGCAGGCGGCAACGACCTTCTCGTGCATAAAACACGCATTCACCACCACCTGCTCCACGCCAGGCAATGCACGCAACTCTGCGACCGCCAATTCCAAAAGTGGCACTCCACAGAAAGGCAAAAGTGCCTTGGGGGACACCAGCGTAGCCGGACGCATCCGCCGACCTTCACCCGCCGCCAACACAAATCCGCAAATTCTAGTCATCTATGGACAATTCAAGACAATTTCTGACAACTTCTACAATTCTTATTCCCCTGTCGCCTTCGGGATCGGACGGAAAAGCAAAAGATGGCGCAGGGAAACCTCGCCGGGTTCCGTGGCACTGAGCCAAATTCCCAACCTCCATCGCCGTCCCTCCAACTCCCTTGGCAACTCGAGAGTCTTGACAATTCCTTCGTCGTTGGCCAGGACCACCTGATGGTTGGCGAAAATGAGGTGAACACCGTGTTCGATGGTTGAACCCTCTTCGCGTGCCATCTCCGGCGACTCGAAAAATCCCGCATGAGTGACGATATGGTTAAAGGCTATTGGCGCACGTGTCGCAACCGACTGGTGGCCATCCTCTTCGATCAAATATGTCAAACTGATGGCGAACTCGCATTTTTCCGGCTCGGAGAGCAGGAGGAACTGGATTTCGAACTCCGGCTGAAGCGGATAACCTTCCCACCAGAGCCATAGTTCCCGCTTTTCCCCATCCTGGGTGGCTTCCGGCAGTGCCGCGCGGATTTTACCCTTTTTCGTTAGCAGAATCGGCCCCAATGAGGAGGTGGAAGTTTTCCAGTCCTCGCTCAGTACACCTCCCAGGGGGTCGTAGTTGGGGTTCCCATGGTCGAAGAGCACCCGTTCCCAAGGCATTTCCCAATCCGCCTGCGGAGTCATTGTCGCCTGAGGCGGATGATTCGCCAGCCAATGCCTCATCTCCTGTTGGGCATCGAATTGCCCCTGCTCCGCCACACGGCGATGAGCAAAGAAGAGTTGAATCAGCACCAGCACCAGAAAAATACCGATTCCAAAGTTGAGTCCCACACGCACCAGCCGACGACGGAATTTGGCGGGATTGTTCACCCGCTCCATCAGCCTGTTCCATGCCATGCGGAAATCCGCCACGGAACGGAAACGGCAATCCGGATTATCCGCACACGCATGACGCGTCACAAAATCCTCGAGCAATTTCGCATGCTTCATGGGGAGAATGCCAGCCACCTCGGTCAAGCCGTCATGCGGCACCGGCGTCAGCTCCCTTCGCCTTGCATTTTCCTTGCACTTTTTGACATATTCGCAATAAGTCGAATACGGCAACGCAAGGCGGAAAATCACCTCGCCGAGCTGGTACAAGTCCTCGTAGCAGAAGCAACGATTCTTATCCGATTTCAGGCGTTGTTCCCTGGACAGATAATCCCATGTTCCGGCAATCCCACGAGGCAAATCGACATCTGCCCGAACCAGACAGCCCAAGTCGCCCAACACAGGCTGTTGTCCCAGAAAAAGGATGTTCGGCAATTTGATATCCCGATGCACCAGTTGCAGTCTCTCCAATTGAGCCAAACCGGCAAGCAACCCCTGGACATAGCCGTCAATCTCCTCCAATGGGAAGGCAGAGCCAAACACCTCACGGCGTGCCAGCAAAGTATCTGGACTATAGCCAGCCAAGTCCCCGCCTGGCGGCACGGGTTCCCGCCGCACGGCATCGTCCGCCAGTTCCATCGTATAGCAGAGTTCTCCCTCACCGATAACCCAATTGTTGAACACCGTTATCAAATTGGTCTGGCCGCGATGTCTCTGCATATATTCCCAGATCGCCTCTGCCTCAAGAGCCATGGCACGGTCTTTGACCACACGCTTGATAGCCATATAGCGTCCCGCGAAATCATTGCTCGGCTTCCCAATGAAAATATCGCCGAAGCCGCCGCCGTCCAGACGTTTCAACAACGTAATGCCCCGTCGTTGCAGATCTTCGCGGAAGTTCTGCAACTCGACATCGGATGCATTGTTTCCCTTTGACATTGCGTTGACGGGCGTTAAGACGGCTTCGGTTCAGGCTTCGACAACAGCGCGCCGGAACCGTGCTCGTTTACTGCCCGGGCGCAACTGGCGGTTCTTCGTAAGACGGAGCAACTTGCGGTTCATGGAAACGGCTCATGGTCATATCCACTTCCGCCGTATCCAGCGCATACTGCTTGGCACTGGCTAGCAATTTGCCATCCGCCGCCAACTGCTTGCGCAACTCCGCCTCCAGCGCCGCACACTCCGGACACTTCTTCAAGTGCCCCTCAATGTGACGACGTGCCAGATAACCGCATTCATTATAAATATATTGCAAGATTTTCCCTTGGTCGATATGTTTGGCAGAGTTTTTTTCCTCCGAAGGCTTGTTTTCCTGTTCCACCGGCACCGCCTCATGAGTCAATTCACCGCAGATATGTGCCAACTTGCGAGTGATATCGCTGATATTCCAATAGACGGTGGATTGCGGAAGTCCCAGGTAATCGACAATTTTCTTGATGGGCCAGCCCTCTTCGCGATTCAGTTGCCAGCAACGATATTTCTCTGGTGTCGAGGCGGTAAGTATCTGCAATTGTTTCTTTGCCTCGGCATAGACTTCATTGGACTCATGCTCCCGCAACGCAGACTCGATATCCTGACAGCCGGCAAAATCCATTGGATGCCCTTCCTCGTCCGTCGGCCATTCTGCCATCATGGAATTGTAACGCTTTTTCTCGCGGAACATGTCCATCGCCACCGAATGAACAATTCGCGCGAAATAGCTGTGGAACTGCTTGTTGGGATCGTATTGGAATTTGTCCTCCTGCTTCGAGAACTTCACCATCACCCGCGAAGTCAGCTCCTCGATATCCTGGTCAGAGAGTCTCATGCAACGACCCAGATAGACTACCAGTCGGCGGTATTTGAAATAAAACGCCTCCCACTTGGTCTCGTCGCGGTGCAACACACCCTCGATCATCGAATAGCGTGTCCTGGATAAGTCAGCGTAAGCCATTTTTATGAATCAAAAGAAGGGATAAAACATCGAAGCCAGCCTTTTCGTTCTTAGAGCGAGAAAGACTGGCTTCGAATCACCGGCAAAGACGCCTACCGCCAGTAAACTCCCGTGCTCACGGGAGTGACCACAGGCGTGGCAGGCACCATCACGGGGGTGACTGTCGGGGTGGGAGTGACCACAGTGGTGGGCTGGGGAGTTACATAGATGGTCTGCGGTTGCTGAACCACTACCGGCTGAGGCTGTTGAACCACCACGGGTT
This sequence comes from Victivallales bacterium, assembly GCA_017525435.1. Classification (GTDB taxonomy): domain Bacteria; phylum Verrucomicrobiota; class Lentisphaeria; order Oligosphaerales; family Oligosphaeraceae; genus RGIG1601. The sequence goes on along the minus strand of JAFXSU010000341.1, from coordinate 1,709 downwards.
GCGGCTGGTAAACCACGGGTTGCGTGGTGACCGGCGGAGTGTAAACCGTCTCACGAACCACAGTGGTACGCGGGGCGACGATGTCGCTGATCAATTCCAGACCAGCCAGCGTAGCGCCAACTACCAGGGCACCGTTGTACCAGCCACGGGACGGACCGCTATGATGGTGGTGATGATGGCCGCCGCCATAGTAGCGGGGCGCTGGCGCATAGTGGTGATGGCCACCACCGTAGCGCGGACCGGGGCCATGATGGCCACGGGCAAAGGTCGGAACGGCGCAGAACGCGAAGAGGCAGATCGTGGTAAGCAGCAGAGTCTTGATTTTATTCATTTGGATTCCTCCTGTTTTTTTGATGGGGTGATTTTGATTTCGCTGATGCGAGGTTTCTGTCCTCACCTATAAATACGCATTCCAAAATGCATTTTCCAATGCGAAATCAATTTTTTTAATGTTTTTTGCTTTTTGTGAGACATGGCAACAAGTCCCCTTCGAAAACGAGATGTCATGCTGTTTTCCGATCAAGGCACCTCCAATTCAGGGAAATTCTGCGAGAGGTCGTAGAGTGCGGCGTTCAGGGCGACACGCATCAACTGCGGATAGCGGCTGGCATCCTTGCCGACATTCCAGTAGAGCCAATGCACAGTATTGGCCTTGCCACTGTAGTGGAACTGCCAGGCGACCTTGCCGGTGCGACGATTGACCAGCTCAAAACCAACGGAAAGACGATTGTGCGAGACGCCGGTAGGGAAGCCAACCACCCAGAGCGCGGGGGCCAAAAGATAGGTCACCCCGTAGGTCAGGCGTTCTCCTTCATAGGTAGTGTCATAGAGCGCCCCGCGAAAAATCCAATCCGTCTCCGCAACACCGGAAGCCGCCAGCACACATGGCGTGCTGAAAAGATGCGAGTAATTGAGGCTTGCCACGGTCGCGCCAGCCAGTTCGACATCGAATTGACACCAATAACTGTTTAGCGTGGCAAAGTTATGCTCACCAGAGACTTCCGGGCGAGCCTTGGACACCCAGGCATAGGGCACCAACGGCAGCCACCCCAGCGCAAAGGTCCCGCTTTCGGACGTCGCAGCACCTCTTCCCTCTGTTCCGACAGCTTGCCGGAAATCGCGGAAAGGTTCGACACAGACTGTCTGATGACTGATGGGATGACGAAAACGTTGCATTGTTCCCGCCGCACGCCGATAGTCAAAATGCGCAGTGGAGGCGCAAGAGGCAGCCAGCCACGCCAGCCCCAGCAACATCACACACAGGCCAATCTTTCTGCTTTCAAGCAATTTCATGCATTACTCTCCCTGGTCGTAAACTCCCAGCGGGTACAGCTATGGAAGCGTTCCCCTGGGCGCAGAAGGGTTGATGGGAACTCCGGATGATTTGGCGAATCTGGAAAGTGCTGCGTCTCCAGAGCAAGAGCTCCACGACATCCCAGACTCTTCCCGTTTTTCGCCATGTCGTTGTCACTCAAGAAGTTACCCGTATAGAGCTGGATGCCCGGTTCAGTGGTCAAAATGCGGACCGTCCGACCACTCGACGGTTCGTAGAGCAAGGCAGCGGGGCGCAGTTCGTCGGGGGTGGCCGGCGGGCGCAGCACGAAATTGGTGTCGTATCCGCCACAGTTGCGCAACTGCTGGTCTGTCTCCTCTATGCGGTCGCCAATGGCATGGAGTTCACGGAAATCAAATGGCGTACCTGCCACTGG
>JAFXSU010000340.1 GCA_017525435.1 Victivallales bacterium | reverse complement strand
TAACCTTTAACCTCTAACCTCTAACCTTTTTTCGATGCTTAAGCAACTTCTTTCGATGGTAAAGAGCGCGGGTTCCGAATTCCGCGCGTCTCCGTTCTGGGCCTGGAATGCGAAGATGGAGCCGGCTGAACTGCGCCGTCAGATCCGCATTTTCCACGAGATGGGGCTGGGTGGATTCTTCATGCACTCCCGCGTCGGTCTGAACACCCCCTACCTGAGCGAGGAGTGGTTCAAGTGCATCAGCGCATGCGCGGACGAGGCGAAGAAGCTCAAGATGCAGGCGTGGCTCTACGACGAGGACCGCTGGCCATCCGGCGCCGCAGGCGGACTGGTCACCAAGAACCCCAAATACCGCATCAGCGGGCTGTGGTGCGAACGCGCGACGAAGGCCGCTGACCTCAAGACGCCCGCCAAGGACCGCCTGGCGTGCTTTGTGGCGAAATTCGCGAAGGACGGCGAGACCATCGTTTCCGCGAAGCGCGTGAAGGCGCTTCCGGCGAAGGCGCCTGTCGGCAGTGAGCTGATGGTTTTCTACGTGCATACGGAGAACCCATCCAGCTGGTTCAACGACCAGACCTACCTGGACACGATGAACCCCGAGGCCGTGAAGAAGTTCCTGGAGGTCACCCACGAGGCCTATCTCAAGCACAACGGAAAGGACTTCGGCGCGACCATCCCCGGCATCTTCACCGACGAGCCCAACTACGTCAATGGCTGCTACGGATTCCTCCACGCCGTGCCATGGACCAAGGCGCTTCCGAAGGCCTTCCAGAAGCGCTTCGGCTACGACGTGATGGATCATCTCTTCGAGCTGGGCTACGACATCCAGGGTGTGGAATTCTCCAAGGCGCGCCATGACTTCTACGAAATCGTCACCACGCTCTTCGTGGGGAGCTTCGGAAAGCTCATCGGCGACTGGTGCGGGAAGCATGGCCTCAAATATACCGGCCACGTCCTCTGCGAGGACAACATGTCTTCTCAGCGCAAATGCGTGAGCGCCGCGATGCGCTTCTACGAATATCAGCAGCAACCTGGAATCGACCTCCTCTGCGAGACATGGGATCCCATCGACACCGCCAAGCAGTGCTCCAGCGTGGCGCACCAGCTCGACAAGCCAACCCGCCTCTGCGAATGCTACGGCGTGACCGGATGGGACTTCCCGTTCGCCGGACACAAGGCCCTCGGCGACTGGCTGGCAGTTCTGGGCATCAACTTCCGCTGCCCGCACCTGGCATGGTATTCCATGGCAGCCGAGGCGAAGCGCGACTACCCCGCCAGCATCTCCTTCCAGTCCTCCTGGTATCCCTATTATTCGCTGGTGGAGGACTACTTTGCGCATCAGGCCGCCGCTCTACACCTGGGCGAGGAGATCCGCGATATCCTGGTGGTGCATCCCATCGAGTCCGCCTGGGGCGCCAAGGCGCAAATCCCGGATGCCGAGAAGAAGGCCTTCGACGCGCCGGTAATCGACTTGCGCAATGTCCTGATGGCAAGTCATCTGGATTTCGACTACGGCGACGAGGACCACCTGGCACGCTTTGCCAAAGTGACCGGCAAGGGCACTGCCGCGGTTCTTCAGGTTGGCGTGGCGAAATACCGCGTGGTCGTCCTGCCGAAGATGCTCACCATCCGTGGCACCACCCTGAAGTTGTTGGAAGATTTCGTCAAGGCCGGCGGACAGGTGGTCTATGTGGAGCAGATTCCAGGCTATCTGGATGCCGAGAAGTCTGCAAAGCCCGCGAAGGCCTTCCAGGCTTTCGCCAAGGCGACGCTGGAGACACTGCCGAAATTGGTCGCAGGCCGCGGTCGTCGCGTCTCCATCACCGCGCGTGGCAAGGGCGAGTTGCCAGAGCTCTTCTACATGCTCAAGCAGGGCGAAGATTTCGAGACGCTCTTTGTCGCCAACACCTCCATGAAGCACGAGGGAAACAACCCCAACGAGTGCCCGAGGCTGGCCGGACGCACCGCCGCCTACAAGCAGGTCGCCGTCACGCTGAAAAGCGGATTGGACGCAAGTGCGAAGGTCTATGAACTCAACCAAGAGACCGGCGTTTGGACAAAACTGGACAAGAGTGTAAAATTCTCCGCTGGAAAATTCCACATCACGGCTGGTTTCGCAATCTTCCAGAGCCACCTCTATGTGATTACGAAGCAGACGATTCCGGGGGCGCTTCAGGAGACTTCCGAGCCGAAGATCATCGGCGTCTGCGAATTGCCGCACTGCTGCTGGGAGTACAGTCTGGACAACCCGAACGCGATGGTTCTTGACCAAGCCATCTACGAGGTGGACGGCGAGTCCGATGAACAGCTGCACTACATCCTGAAGATCGACGATGCAGTGCGCGTGAAGATGGGGCACCGTCCTCGTGGCGGTCAGATGGTGCAGCCGTGGGTGGACGCTGGTCGCAAGCCGACCAAGACGGTCAAGCTGAAGCTGACCTACTCGTTCGAGGTGGAAGCACTTCCGGCTGCGGAGAGCAGGCTTCAGTTGGCGTTGGAGCGTCCGGACCTCTACACGATTACGCTGAACGGCAAGAAGGTCGCGAACAAATCGAAGGGCTATTGGGTGGATCCTGCCATCCAGACGGTTCCTCTGAAGGTCGCGGACCTGAAGCTTGGCACGAACTTCATGGTGCTGGAGTGCGACTACCACGAGCTGCTGCCAGGGTTGGAGGCGATGTATCTCCTAGGCGATTTCGGCGTGAAGGGTGCTCGGACGATGACTTCTCTGCCGGAGGAACTCGACCTCGGAGACTGGTGCAGCCAAGGCCTGCCCAACTACTCCGGCAATGTGACCTACCACGTGGACTTCCAGCTTTCCAAACTCAAGAAAGGCGAGCGCGTGGCGGTGGATTTCGGCAAGTGGGCAGGTGCGCTGCTTGGCGTGCGGGCGAATGGCGGCGAGCTGAAGCTTGTCGGCTGGGCGCCCTACCGCGTGGACATCACCGACCAGCTCAAGACCGGCGTGAACTGCCTGGAGCTGGTGGTCCTCGCCAGCCGCCGAAATGTCTTCGGTCCCTTCTACGACTATGAACAGAGCCCGTGGTGGTGCGGCTCCGAGGCCTTCAAGCACTTCCAGGTCTGCGAACGACATCTGGTGGCATGTGGACTGCTCGAACCGCTGACTCTGCTGAAGATGAAGGGCAATTCGTAATTCGTAATTCGTAATTCGTAATAGTGGCGTTGCGCTCAATGCGCAGCGCCATTTTCTGTACGGAAACTGTGGTGCGTGGGACGCGCCCCTGCCAAACCGGACTTTCCGCACGTGTGGCGCATGTGGGCCGTGGTACGCGGGACACGCCCCTGCCAAACCGGAATTTCCGCACGTGTGGCGCATGTGGGCCGTGGTGCGCGGGACGCGCCCCTGCTAGACCGGAATTTCCGCACGCGTGGCGCATGTGGGCCGTGGTGCGCGGGACGCGCCCCTGCCAGGCCTCTACCCTCTACCCTCTGCCCTCTAACCTTCTTTGCAGTGCCTTTCTGGTGCGTTCGCAGGTGGGGTAGTCGCGGTAGAGGAAGCCATATTGTGTGAACCAGGGAGACTGGTCCAGAATATCTTGGAGTTCTGCATCTCGCTGAAGCGTTCGGTCCACCCCAAGGATGAGCGGTATATCGGGGTGTGCCTCGAGCCATTTGACGCGTTCCGCAAGGCCGTTGGCATGCCAGCGGTTGAATAGTTCCAGGTGCACAAGAGTTCCGTCCTGATATTGGAACGAGAGGTCTGGGAAGATGACTTCCCGTCCTTCACCTCGCAGAAATGGGGTGTTTCCGACGATTTTCCACTCGGGGACGGTCTCCTGGAAGTGTTGGTGGAAGAGACGAATTTCATCAGGCACATACGCCGCGAAATTATGATAGGGGCATTCCAGGTGGGAGTCTTGGTTGAGCCGCAGCATGGCATTCTCGTGTGTTTTCCAATTGACTTCGGCCTCCAGACTCCAGCGTTCCACGGAGCAGATGGCTGGGAAGAATGCCGCCAGTTGGAGGCCGTAGCGTTTGGACTGGTCGAGGATGCTTGCTGGCCCGTCCACAATGAGATGCATGCGGAGGAGGCCGTCGCCGGGGGCGTCATCTTCTGCCTCAACGGTGGCCAGAAGCTGGAAAAAGCGGAGATATTTGAAGACTCTGCGGAGACGCGGCGCATCGGCAGTTGCCAAATGAATGTCCAAATGCCTGGCCGTCAGCAGGATTCCTTGCACAAGCGCAAGGTTATAGCGGTTGAGCAGTTGCTGTGCGTTGAGATCCTTGAACTCCAGCAGGCAGTCGTTTTCAGGGAGGTCGGCGTAGAGTTGTCCCTCTTGCAACAACGGGTTTTCAGGAAGCTTCTGCTGAAGCATTTCTTGCCAGTTTTCCACATCGGGCAATGCTTCGTTGCTCTGAAGGAGTTTTGCGGAATGCTCAAGCGCTTCGGCACGAAGTTTTGGGAAGTCGAGTTCTGTCAGCGAGGAGAAGGTGCTCCGTTCGTCCAGGAGCTTTCGCAATGCGAGGGCAAGTCGTCGGTTGGCGGCACCGTCGATGAGCGGCGTGGTGTATTCATCCAGCTCGGAGGCGCTCTGATGCTGTGCGGCTGCCGTGCGGTAGGCATCGATGAGCTGCGCGGCCAGTTCCAGCGGGTCAGGCAATGTGGTCTTCACGAAAGTCGGATGGACCACACCTTGACGGCAGGTGGCTGAAATGAGGCTGCGGTTTAGCATAGAAAGGGTACAGGGTACAGGTAAGAGGTAAGAGGGGAGAGGTAAGAGGTAAGAGGCAAAAGGGGAGCCGGGCTAGCCAATCTAGCCGGTAATTATTGATAGGCAGGGTGGTTTCGCCGGCGTTCGGAGACGTAGGTCTCGCCAGTTCCAAGGCTCACCAGTTCGTAGAGCAGCGCGGTCTTCCCAGGGGCCGGACGCAGGATTCGCCCCAGGCGCTGGACATGTTCGCGCACCGAACCGGAGCCGGATACGATGATTCCCACGCTGGCGGCAGGCACATCTACGCCTTCGTTGAGCACCTTGCTGGTGACCAACACGGGATAACGTCCCTCCCGGAAGGCATCCAGGAAGGCGATTCGCTCGGGCGTCTTGGTGTGGTGGGTGATGACGGGAAGGCAGAAGGTGGTTCCGATACGGTAGGCGGTCGCGTTGTCGGCGGTGAAAATGATCGTGCGGTCGTGCCGGTGGACTTGGAGCAGCTCGTGGATTTGGCGGAGCTTTGCGCGGGAGGAACGGGCGATCCTCCGTTGGCTGAGATAGGCGTTGAGGGCGTCTCGTCCATCGGGCTGTCGTGCACATGCACGCAGAAAGAAGCCCCATCCTTGCGGAGTGCCGAGGGAAATCTTGTTGCGGTGGAGGAAATCCACGTAGATGGCGTGGGTGCGATTGTATTCCTCCTGTTCGTCCGGGTCGAGTTCGACATCGAGGGTAATGGTCTCGTAGGGAGCCAACACCGTGGCCTCGGAGAGTTCGGTGATTTCACGGCGGAAGCAGATTGGTCCAAGAAGCGTTGAGTATTCAGAGTCCAGATTGTCCTGTCGTTCCGGAGTCGCGGTGAGACCAAGCCGCCAGGGTGCCAAAGCGAGTTTGGCGATCTGGGAATACATTGGTCCAGGGAGGTGGTGGCACTCGTCCACCACCAGCAGTCCGAAGCGATTGCCGATGAATTCCATCTGGAGGAGCGCGGAATCATAGGTGGATACAGTGATGGGCTGGACATCGTGCGAGCCGCCACCGATAGTGCCGATGGGACAATGGAAGGCGTTGCGCAACTGAAGTGCCCATTGCGCCAGGAGGTCCAGTGTGGGAACCACAACGAGCGTCGAACGCGCGGCAGCCGCGATGCACCGTTGCGCAAGAAATGACTTCCCGGTGCCGGTCGGAAGAACCACGATGCCGCGGCGGCTGGCGCCTTGCCAGGCTTCCAGCGCGGCGGACTGGTAGTCGCGCGGCGACTTGCCGGGACGGAAGTCCAAGGTCAATTGTTCGTAGGCACGCGCCTGGTCGTCGTAGGGAATGTGCTGGTGATAAAGTTCGGCGAGGATAGGCGCGTAGTCGCTGGCCAGTGCCCGCCAGCGTTGAATGCGTGTGTCGTATTTGCACCATTGAGTCAACTGGCCAGGGAGGGGACGCCCCTGAGCAGAAGAGTCGTCGTCCCACAGGACAAGAGTGCCAGATTGGAATGCCAGATGAATCAAGGGGAAGAGTGGAAAGGGAAGTGTTTTTCGCTCGCCTGAGCGCGTTATTGCGGAATTGTCACATCACTCTCTAAAGATTTGAAGATTCGAGTGAGGGACTGGTTGAGGGCGACGACCATCGCCTGTCCTTTGGCGGTGTTGCCGGAGCGGAAAGCTTCCATCATGGTCACGGTCTGCTCCGAATGATCCAAGAGGCCTATGGCGGCTAGTTGTCCCTTGAGCCGATGGAGGATGGTGCAGGTCGCCTCTGCGTTGCCTTGTGCGGCGTAGGTGGCGAGGTTGTCGAGAAGCGGTCTCCAGTCGGCGAGAGTCTGTGCAAGGATCATCTTGATTTCACCGAGAGAGAGGCGATACTGTTCACGCATAAAGTCATGCATACGGCGGATGGTTGCAGTCTCGGGATTCTCCGGGAAGTCCTCGCCTGCATCGCGCAGTTCGCGTTCCGGGGTGATACCGAGGGCATCCGCGATGCACAGGAGCAATTGGTCGCGCTCGAACGGCTTGGGAATGAACCCAGTGGAGCCGGCTCCGAGAGCCTTTTCGACATCTTCCTGGAAGGCGGAGGCGGTAAGCGCGACGATGACCGTGGTGGCGGAGTCCGGCAGTTTGCGGATTTCGCGGATGGCGGTATAGCCGTCCATGATGGGCATTTGAATGTCCATGAAAATGAGATCGAAGTGTTGTTGCTGGCACAACTCAAGGGCCACGCGACCATTTTCGGCAGTTCGATACGGCAGACCGACGGATTGGCAGATGGTTTCAAGGAGAAAGAGGTTGGTGGGCGTGTCGTCCACCAGCAGTGCCCAATGCTTTTTGAGTTCGGCGCGAGGCAATCGGACATGATATAGATCGGAGAAGTGCACTTGTTCCTCGGGTCTGGCTCGGTTGCAGGTGAACGAGAAGGAGAAGGTGCTGCCTTCGCCCGGCCGACTCTGGAGCTGGAGTTTTCCGCCCAGAAGTTCCACCAGCGAATAGGAGATGTATAGTCCGAGGCCGGTGCCACCGTAGCGTCGGGCGATGGAAGTGTCGGCCTGGGTGTAGGGCTTGAAGACACGGCTTTGTTCCATTTGCGTCATGCCGATGCCGGAGTCGCGCACGGAGAAGGCAAGGACGGTGCGGTTGGCGTCGTTGGTGTCTGCAGTGGCGGTAATTTCCAAGATGACTTCGCCACGGTCGGTGAACTTGACTGCGTTGGAAAGGAGGTTGTCGAGGATTTGGCGTAGCCGTGAAGGGTCGGTGCGGATGATGACCGGTCCCTCTCCAGGGAAATTCAGATGGACTTTAAGCGATTTGCCACGGGCGGCTTGCCGTGCCAGCGCAGTTCGTTCCTCAGCGAAGGCGCGCAGGTCGAAGGCAATTTCCTCAAGGCTGAGCCGTCCCGCGCGCAGTTTGGTGAAGTCCAGAATTTCGTTGATGACATGCATGAGGCTACGGGCGCTGGAGTCGATGATTCGCAGATACTGCCGTTGCTGGTCGTTGAGTTGCGTTTCCTTGAGGTTGGAGAGGAAGCCAATGAGACCATTCATCGGGGTGCGGATTTCGTGCGACATCGTGGCGGTGAAATTCTCTCGTGCCTGGACCTCTTCGTGGATATGCTGGAGCAGCAGTTCGACTTTGGACTCCAGTTCCCGGTCGGAAGTCTTGTCGGCGAAGCGTCGGTTGCCGTGAAGTTTTTCCGGCGGCTCCAGCAGTTGGGTGATGGGTAGATCAAGGTAATTTTGAAGCGTCTGAAGCTGGCGTTGTTGGCGAGTGAACAACTGCCAGGCGGCGAACGCGCCTCCTGCCAGCAACGGAGTGAGCCAGAGCCAGAATACCCATGGCTGACGGGCGGGGAAGGCGTAGGTTGCGGGCGCGAGGGCGACAAGCAGTTGGGATAATTTGGCGGTCAGCTGAACCAGCTCTGCGTTGTGGATGGGAAGTTGGTCTTCACGCGATTCAATGTATTCGGTAAGGGCGTCGCGGAATTGTCGATCGAAGGAATCCAGTTGTTCAATGCCCTGGCTGAGCAATTCGCTGGAAAACTCGACCGTCAGCCGAGTGAGCTGATGAAGCCGATGGGCTTGCGCCTCTTGAAGTTCAGCGAGGCGGTGTTCGGCTTCAGTGGCTTTAAGTCCTCGTATCAAGGCGCTATGCAGCAACTGCGCTTGCAGCAATTGTTCCTGCCAGTTGGGTTGGGCCTCCTCCAGCAAAGAGTGAAATTGCATGGCACGGATCGTGCGACGATGATTGATGCCTAAGATGCCTATGCCGAGCAAGGCATAAAGCGCCAACAGCCCAATAATCCAGATGATGCGGTGGTTCTGTTGCATTGAGAAAAAATAGGAGTTTTTTGGCCGCTTTGGGAAAATAAAAAGGAACACGGGGCAGACCCGTATTCAACGAGGCTGCCCCGTGAAGAGGGTACAGGTGAAATTAGAGATTGGAAGGGAAAGGCTTTAGAAGCACATGTTCACGATGGGGAAGAAGGGCAGGGTGGATTTGGTCGCGATATTGACCAGGCCAATCTGCACGCCTTGGAGGAACTCGGTGTAGTTGACCACTGCGACTTCCAGACCGTGGAATTCAAAGGAGGTGTTGACTAGCCCGACACGCACGCCATTGGCGTGGTCATGGGCGATATTGACCAGTCCGACCACAACGCCGTCAGAGTTGTCGGCGACATTGACCAATCCGGCCTGGATGCCTCCGAAATTTCCGGTAGTGCTGTTCCAGAGGTTGATTTGCAGAGCGGTGACCTGGGCGGCCAGTTCGGCGGTTTGGTCTTTGCTGATAGAGACGAAGCCGAGATCCACGCCGTTGATCTGGCCATTGGAACCGTACGGGAGGTTCAACTTCAGACCGGAGATGGCGATTTCTGGCGGAACCAGCTGGAGTTTTGGTGCCCAGATGCTCAGCTGGAAGGCGGTGGTGTCAAAGGCGGAAACTACGCCTGCGGTCATCAGCAGGACGGCGAAGATGGCGAGGATTTTTTTCATGGTAGTGGAAACGATAGGTTCTAAGATGATGGGCAATGAAATTTGGAATTATTCTAAAGTTAATTGCAATTCCGCAGTTTGCCATGCGTACACGAAGAAATGTTGGTTTTTTCGCCAAAATGTTCGCATTTTTGGCGTGAAAATCAGTCAATGTGTTTGCAATTTTGGCGCGGCGGGGTATAGTAGGTGCATTGCCAATCATTGATTTCATGCTCGGGTGGCGGAATTGGCAGACGCGTTAGGTTGAGGGCCTAATGGGGTAACACCCGTGCGGGTTCAACTCCCGCCTCGAGCACCATTTCGTCCCGGTGTCCCCCCATGAGGAATGCCGGGATTTTTTTTGCTATGCTTGATTTTCAACATGATGTGATTGTCGTCGGCGGCGGACACGCCGGGTGCGAGGCCGCCTTGGCCGCTGCACGCCTGGGTGCCAGCACGTTATTGCTGACGCTGAACAACGACCACATTGCCCAGATGTCCTGCAATCCCTGTATTGGCGGGGTGGCGAAAGGTCAGCTGGTGCGGGAGATTGACGCATTGGGCGGAGAGATGGGGCGGAATGCGGATGCCACGACCATCCAGTTCCGGATGCTCAACGAGTCCATGGGCGCGGCGGCCTTCTCTCCGCGTGCACAGTGCGACAAGGCGGTTTATCAGCGCCGAATGAAGTTTGTGCTGGAGCGCACGCCGAATCTAGATATACTTCAGGGAGAAGCAGTTGCGTTGTTGCTTGACGAAAAGCGTCAAGTCTGCGGGGTGCGAACTGCCTTCGGCGAAGAGTGGCGTGCAAAAGCGGTGGTGCTGGCGACAGGCACGTTTCTGGGGGCAACGCTGCACTTCGGGCTTCAGCAGATCGCGGGTGGTCGGTCAGGTGATGCGGCGGCGATCCGGCTCTCGGAGTGCCTGCACGACGACCTCGGACTGGAGATGGGGCGACTCAAGACCGGAACGCCTGTGCGTGTGCTGGGCAAGTCCATTGATTTTACGGCAATGACGCCACAGCCGCCGGATGCTTCCGGACGGCGTTTTTCGTTCGGTTCCAGAGACACGGAGACTCCTTTCTTCGGGCAACTCCATCTGGAGCAACGCCCCTGCTATCTCACTCATTCCACCGAACGGACTGCGGAGATTGTCCGTGCGAATCTAAAGCGTTCGGCGATGTATTCTGGCGTAATCAAGGGGGTTGGGGCGCGCTACTGCCCGTCCTTCGAGGACAAGGTGGTGCGTTTCACCGACCATCCTCGCCACCACATTTTCGTGGAGCCGGAGGGCGACTGCACGGACGAATACTACCTGAACGGAATGTCCACGTCGATGCCGATCGATGTGCAGTGGCAGATGGTGCGGTCGCTTCCGGGCTGTGAAAGGGCATTCATCTCACGGTATGCGTACGCCATTGAATATGATTTTGTCTTTCCCAGCCAGATTGACACTTCGCTTTCGGTGCGGCGGTATCCGTCGTTGTTTCTGGCTGGGCAACTCAACGGCACTTCGGGGTATGAGGAGGCCGCGGGGCAGGGGCTTGTCGCCGGGGTGAATGCCGCGCGTTTTGCGGGGAATCTCGGCGAGCCGTTGCGACTACGGCGCGACCAGGCATATCTTGGCGTGATGATTGACGACCTGGTCACCAAGGAGATTGTCGAGCCATATCGGCTCTTTACCTCCCGTGCGGAATATCGCCTGGAACTGCGGCAGGACAATGCGGACCGGCGGCTGACCCGCCTGGGCTACAAGGTCGGGCTTGCCTCGCGTGAAGCACTCGACCGCGTGGAACAGCTGGAACGCGAACTGGAGGATGCACGACGGCTTCTCGCGACCATCCGCCTGGATGGCCATGGCGTGATGGAACTGCTGTCACGGCCAGATTTCCAATACGAGGCGCATCCCGAATTGCCGGTTTTCACGCCACGCATTCTGGAGCAACTGCGCATTGATGCACGCTACGCGGGCTATATTGCGCAGCAGCGCGAACATGCCAAGGCGATGCTCGACCTGGATGCCTGGCGTCTTCCGCGCGATTTCAATTACGATCTTCCAGGCATTTCCGTCGAGGCACGTCAGAAGCTTACGAAGCGCCAGCCGGAGTCGTTGGGACAAGCCGCACGCATCGATGGCGTGACTCCCGCCGAGATCGCCATCCTTCAAGTACATGCTCGCAAACAATCCAGTCATTTAAAATGAAAACCTTAGTCATTGCCACTGGAAATCTGCACAAGGTGCAGGAAATCAAGCAGATTTTGGAGCCACACGGCTATCAGGTGCTCGGTGCGAACGAGTGCGGGGGGATGCCGGAAGTCGTCGAAGATGGCGCGACCTTCCGCGAAAATGCGGTGAAGAAGGCGGTCGCTGCTGCGAAGGCACTGAAGCGCACGGTGCTGGCAGATGATTCTGGACTGGAGGTCTTTGCGCTCGGCGGAGAACCAGGCGTTTTCTCCGCACGCTATGCGGGCGAGGGCGGCAATGACGGCCGAAATCTGGCGAAACTTCTGCTAAAAATGGAAGGGGTGACTGAGCGCGATGCCCGCTTTGTCTGCGCCATTGCAGTGGCCTCGCCGGATGGGACGGTGCTGGGGACCTGCGAAGGCGAGGTGCGTGGACATATTGACACGGAACCGCGTGGCAACGGCGGCTTCGGCTACGACCCAGCCTTCATTCCTGATGGCTACACCCAGACCTTTGGACAACTTCCCGCCGCGATCAAGAACTCCCTTTCACATCGCGCCAACGCGCTTCGTGTCGCTTTGCGCGAAATCTTCCATGTGGAATAGGCACCATGAATTTCTCCCGTCCCGAGCTCAAGCAACGGCTTTTCTCACCACGAATCTTGATCTATGTGGTATTACTGCTGATTGCCGCATGGTGGATCAACCGACTGGACAAAAGTGGACAAAACGCGACAATTCCGCAGACGCCTTCCAGCGCGGAAATCCTTTCGGCTGGTGAGGATTCTCATCTACCGTTGGTGGTGGTAATTTCTCTGCCGGACGAAGCAGTCCGCGAGGTGGTGGCCGAGTCGCAGAGTCGCTATTCAGATGTCTGCCGTATCGTTTTGCTTTCGACTGGTACAGATGCTGCCGGCGTGAAGGAAGTCTTCCAGGTCACCGATCTGCCAGTTGCCTTACTGTTCAATAACGAGAACCAGGAACTTGCTCGAATGCAAGGAGCAATTACCGACGAACTCCTGTCGGAACTCGTCGGCAAATGCCCCAAGACCGAGTGACTTACTTTTGATACTGATATTGGAATTCGCCGTTGTGGAAGTCGATTGTGACTTGCCCGCCCTTGGCGAGCTTCCCGAAGAGCAGTTCGTCCACGATATGTTGTTTGACCACCTGCTCGAAGAGGCGTTCCACAGGACGTCCGCCGAGGTGTTCGGCTGCGGCCGAGGTAGCGATTTGGGTGATGGCGGCGGGCGTAAGTTTGATGAATACCTGCCGTTCGGCGAGTTGCCGATTGGCGATGTTGAGCGTCTTTGTCACGATGTTCTCCATCGCCTTTGGCGTAAGTTCGTTCATCATCACGGTGACCTGGATGCGGTTGCGGAATTCCGGAGGGAAGGTTTTCTTCATCACTCGCTGGATAATGTCCTGCCGGTTCTGCGACTGTTCTTCGGCTGATTTGGCGAAGCCCAGGAGGTTGATGGCATCGGCGGAGGCACGGCTCCCTGCATTCGAGGTCATCAGGATGATGGCGTTGCGGAAGGAGGCCTGGCGGCCTTTGTTGTCCGAGAGCCTTCCTTCGTCCAACACCTGCAAGAGTAGATTGAAGACTGCAGGGTGCGCCTTTTCAATTTCATCGAGCAGGAGAAGGCAGTGCGGTGACTGGATGACGGGTTCGGTAAGTGCACCAGGACGGTCATAGCCGACATAGCCCGGTGCGGATCCAATGAGTCGCGAGGCGGCATATTCTTCGCTGTATTCGCTCATGTCGAGCTTGACGAATGAGATGCCCAGCTCAATGGCGAGCTGGCGCGCCAGTTCGGTTTTTCCGCAACCGGAGGGACCGCAGAGGAAAGCGGCCAGCAGAGGACGTCGGTCATCCTGGAACCCTGCCTTGGCAATCTTGACACGGCGGACCAGTTCGTGGATTGCCTCGTCCTGTCCAAAGATATTGGTTTGGAGACGTTTGGCTAGATCGCGAAGTCTTTCGCGGTCATCGGTCTGGACGGTGATGGCGGGGATGTTGGCGATGCGGCAGATGACTCGCTCGACATCTTTCCGGGTGACTTTTTTCCCCTTGCCCATTCCGCTATGGTAGTGTGCCCCGCATTCGTCCATTACCTCAATTGCCTTGTCGGGGAAGAACTTGTCTGAGATAAACCGGGCGCTCAGTTCGATGATGCAGGGGAGGATTTCGGGCGGGAACTTCACCTTGTGGAATTCCTCGTAGGTCTTTGCGAGGCCCTGGAGGATTTTGAGTGTCTCTTCACGCGATGGCTCGGTGAGATTGATGCGCATGAATCGTCGTGCGAATGCGCGGTCGTTGATGATGCGTTTCTGGTATTCGTCGTAGGTGGTGGCGCCGATGCATCGGATTTCTCCGCGTGCGAGGTATGGCTTGAGGATGTTTCCTGCGTCCAGCGTCCCGTCTCGTCCACCTGCTCCGGCTCCGAGCAGGGTATGAATTTCATCGATGAAGAGGAAGCATTTCGGTTGCTTGGCAATCTCCTTGATGCAATTGTTCAGGCGTTGTTCGAAGACGCCTCGAAACTCGGTTCCCGCGACCATCGCACCTAGGTTCAGCGAGTAGATCTTGTATTCTTGGAGCGTTTTGGGCACTTGTTTCTGTGCGATGCGCAATGCCAGCCCCTCGACTACGGCGGTCTTGCCTACACCTTCGTTGCCCAGGATGAGCGCATTGCTGGAGCGTTTCTTGTGGAGAATCTCGATGAGTCGGTCAAGTTCTTCCTGGCGACCAATCAGCGGGTCAATTTTCCCTTGATGCGCCATTTCAACCAGTTCGATGGAATAGAGTTCCAGGTCGGATGTGCTGTCTTCGTCACCAAACGGCAAAGATTTATCGAAAAGGTCATCATCGTCCAGGTCATCCAGTGGCCATGGGTCATCGTCGTCATCCGGTTCCGGCTGAGGAAATTCCGGCGGGGGCAGCTGGGGCAGAGAGCCTGGGTGACACGCCATCTTCTCCAGGTTCGCCAGTTTGAAGCCCAGCAGTTTCAGTTGCGGTGCGATTTCTTTGTTGGTTTTCCACAAGGCGAGCAGGAAAATGGCTGGGAAGCAACCCATCCCCGTGTTTGGTTGCATCATCTCGATGAGTTTTTTGGACAACCGAATGAAAGCAAGTGTCGGCTCCGGTGGCTGGTTGGACTTGTTTTTCTCAATATTCTTCAGCAGGAATTGGCGGAGTGTGTTTGCCAGATCCAACAAGCCATCGTGGTCGATGGTAGGCGGGAGCGACTGGAGGAATGGCTGGAATCTCGGCATGGTGAGAAAGGCCAGGAGCAGGTGTTCGGGCAAGAGATAGCGCTGGTCGTTTGAAAGGGCGAATTGGGTGGCGTTCTCGGAGAGGCGGAACAATTCCCGTTGCAACTGGTTGGCCCGCTTTTCCTCCGGCGTGCGCTGGTCTTGGTAGTCCAACGGCAGGTCGTCCAGATGTTGCATTTCAAGATAGGAGGTCTCAGACAAGAGGTCTGCATTGTCAATGCCACATAATTTCAGCATCTTGCTGCAGGAGGATTGGTTGTCCAGTTGAATGAGTTCGAGCAGACAGAGGAAAGGCAGGCAGTATCCCATGCGCGTTTCGTCAATCCACAACTCGAGACTTTGGAAGACTCGTTCGCATTTCGGATCGATAGGCAGGATGATGGCGGGGGGGGAGGAGAAGGTACTTTTGAAGTTTCCCAGTTCCCGTTTCAGGAATATGAGAATCTTGTCAATGGTGGTCGAATATTCTTTGAAAAAGTTTTGGTACACCTTTTGGAATTTTGGGAAACGAAGCAAAACATACAGGAAATGTTCCGGCATGACCGCTTCATGATGTAGGCTGATGGCCAGCGACAGCGCGTCGTCCTGCAGTGTTGCCAAATCATTTCGCATATTCACGATGCAGGGGATTGTCTTGGAGGGAGGCGTTGGCTTGGACGGCCTTTTGGAATGGGCTGATTTTTTAGGCATAATATCTAATTTGTTGGTGGTGAAAATGTCGTGTCATGAAAGTGCACGCAGGGTGACTTTCAGCGGGTAGTTCTGCTCACGCGCCATGCGGATGACTTCGTTTCGCTTGGTTTCGGCAATGGTCTTGATGTAGGTTCCAACTGGTGCACTTCCTAACTGATCGACCTCATTGGCTTTCAGAACGGCATCAGCGGGAGAGTAGTTGAATACCTCGATCAAAGCGTTGATGACGAACTCGAAGGTAGTCACGTCGTCATTCCAGAAGATCACACGGTATTTCCCTGGTGCCAGATAGTAGCAGCGCGTCTTGACTCTGACGTTTGTCTTTGGGGTTGGATTGGGAGACGTATCCATGCTCATTCGCAATTCACAGTGCACAATTCGGCGGCTTGTCTTCTTCCAGACTATGCAATTCACTTTGCATTCGCATGTGCATTTGTTGCATAATATAGATGGCAGTAGTGATTGTGCAACGAAACACACTGATGTCCAGTAAAAAAACTGTGCCTCGCGCTTTACATGCGACAAAATCAAGGCAATGATGTCAAGGGGCGATTATATTCAGCCAACATTGGCATCATTTTCTGTCGGCATCGACTTCTTTTGCATATACGCGTATGCGCGTCCAAATAGGGAGGAATACCCCCACCCCCTACGATGGTAATGTAATGCGGTTTTCACTGGTTGCAAGCCTGTTGCCGGAAAAGGAAACGGAATCATAGTTTTCCTATGATTTTTGCCCATGGGAGATCTATCTGGGCCTAAGGCTTAAACCTGGATCCGTGAGTTAACATCGTGGTGACGGGGCGTCACCACAACATCTTCCGTCGGCGGGCACCGGCGCTACATCCTTTGCGCAAAATCACGGATTCAGATCAACAGTAGAATTCCCCCAAATAGACTATTGTTGCGTGTGCCATTGCATGATTGTCAAAATGTCGGGCGAGTGATGATTGCGGTATTATTTTACTTGCATTCCCAGATTTGTCTTTTGTCGGTTTACCACAATGTTTAAGAAAATCGTAACCTTTTTGGCTTTTTCCTCCGCAATCCTCATGATGGCCAACACTCCTGATATGACCGAATTCCCATCGTTTCCATCCGAATGGAAAGTGTTTCCCCTTATTGAGCGGGGATATGCGCCTTCGGCGGAGGAACTTTCAGCAATTCCGGCGACCTTGCAGGGAAAGTCGCCCGTGATGGTGACGGTGGACGAGGAGGTGGATCTCGCACCTGTGCTGGGAGGCATCCAAACAGGCGCGACGGCATGGCTCTATGCGGAACTGGAGGTGCCGGAGGCGATGGACTACGAGGTGGGCGCTGGCGCGGACTGGTGGTTCGCCTTCTACTGCAATGGCGAGGAGGCCTTCTCCACGCTGAACTCCGGCAATGTCCTCCATCCACCGCAAATGACCGACCACAAGTTCACGGTGAGGTTGCGCCCTGGCAGGAATCTTTTCGCGGTGAAGTTCGTTAGCGGTTCGGGGTCAAGCGTCCTGGCGATGGGCGGCCCCCGCGAACTGGCGCTGGGGAAGGCGGCCAGGTTGGCGCAGGAACGTCGTGCCTTCTATGAGAAGCGAGGCGTTCCGCTGGAGGTGGAAAGCGTTGTGCCCAAGGACCTCCAGGACAAGTTGGCGAAGGGACTTGCGCCGGAGGGCTATGTAATCGACCGCGCCTGGAACAAACTTCTGAAGCCCCTGACCTCCACGCTGGTCGCCCAGAACTCCACGGGCGATTCACATGGGAAGCTGGAGGTGCTTTCGGCGCAGTGCGACGCGGAGCATGGCACGGTGGTGATTCTTCAGGGCGAGCCATGGCTCGAAGAAACCGAGAAGCTCTATGTCATCATCCGCGACAGCCAGGATCGCGAACTCTATGGCCGATTCGGCACATTTGCCGAACTGGGTGCGGAATTCGACGAGTCCGGCGTGGTGCGCGCGGTGCTGCCGGATTTGCGCCCTTTTGAATATGGTAAAGAATGTACTGGCAAGCTCCAGGTCGGCGTCTGCGACCGCGAGACCGCGGCTCAGCACGACAACGGCGTGACGCTCGGCGGCCAGGCGGCTCCCGGCGAACGTGCCGTCCTGCGGATTGAGCAGGGTACGGCAGGACCAACGCCCATGTTGAACGGCACGCCCTTCTTCTTCAACTGCTACACCATCCATCCATACTTCCCAGAGCGGACGATTCCCACGGGGATGGAAGGCGAGAAGTCGCCTTTCAATGTCGTGGCTTGCCGTGTGGGCGGAAACAGCTCCTCCGCCGACTGGTGGAAAGGTCCTGGAGAATACGACTTCACTCTGCTGGACTGGACGCTGGACTCGCTGCTCCGCGACTTCCCGGACGCCAAACTGGGGCTCTACGTGTGGTGCCATCCTGGCCTGTGGTATGCCGAAAAGTATCCGGAGCGCATCGCGCGGGACGAGAACGGGAAGCCCTGCGGAGGTTACTACGTGTCGATGGTCTCCTTCTCCGATCCTGCAATGCAAGAGGATACGTTGGCTGCAATCCGTGCGCTTGTCACGCACTGCGAGAAGTATTTCGGTTCAAAGATCGTCCTCTACAACCTGATGGGCGGCGCCACCTGCGAATGGCAAGGCTGGCTGAGCCACAGCTCGCATTTCAGCGACTACAGCGAGACCTCGCTGGAACAGTTCAAGAAATACGCCGCGGAGCGTGGCGTCGAAGTGGACCATATCCCCACGCCGGAGGAGCAGAAGGCGTCGGCGGACGGAATCTTCCGCGACCCCGCCGCCACTGCGCTCGTGCGGCTTTACGACCGCTTCTATAGCGAGTCCATCGCGCGTTTCATCGACCGCATCGCCGGCACCATAAAGGAGACCAGCCACGGTGACAAGCTGCTGGGCTGCTACTACGGCTACCATCAGGAATACTCCAACATCGGCTACACCGTGAACCGCGGCGGCCACAACGATACGCAGTTCCTGCTGGACTCGCCCAACATGGATTTCTTCCTCTCGCCCCAGAGCTACTCCGTGCGCAACCTTGGCGCACCGAACGCCGACATGAAGCCCTACGGCGCCGCCCGCATTGCCGGAAAGTTCTCCGTGATGGAGGACGATACGCGGACGCATCTCCTCGACGAGTGTGGATACGGGCAGACCATCAATCTGGAGCAGACGCTCACCGTGCTTAAGCGCAATGCCGGAATGTATCTGGCCCACCGCATGCCGATGAACGAACTCGCAGAACACGGCGGAGACGAGCTGGACGACCCCGCCATCAAGGAGATGTACCAGCACACTGTGGCCGCTGGCCAGTACATCATGGAGCAGCAGGAACCCGACCCCACGGAAATCGCGGCGGTGATTGACGAGAAGGCGATTCAGTTCCTTGCCGCATCGCAAAAGATCAACAGCACTCCCGAAAATGAATGCTACCAGTATGGCTACGACGGAAAGCTCTTCCTCTCGCCGGGACGCTCCTTCAAACCGCTCTACGGCGAACTGCTCGGATACCAGCGCTTCCCGCAGGCACGGATTGGCGCCCCCGTGGATGTCATCTTGCTGGAGGACGTGGCAAAGACCGCCGGAAAGTACAAGGTGGTGATTTTCTTGAACTCCTTCGCGGACACGCCGGAGGTGCGCGAGGCATACCAGGCACTTCGCGAAAAGGGCGTGGCGGTTGTCACGGTTTACGGCGCGGGCTTCCTTACGCCAAAGGGAGTTTCTGTCGAAAGCCTGAGCGAATTGGCGGGTTTGAAGGCGACGAAAGTCGCTCCCGGAACACTCCAGCTGGCTTTCCCGGAGGGCGCGAAATGCGGCGGTGACTACACCGTGGAGACGCGATTCGCGGTCGCCGACCCGGAGGCCGAACTACTCGCGGACTACGCCGACGGTACGGCGGGCGCAGTCGCCCGAAAGGGAAACAACTACTTCTACGGTGGGGCGTATCTGAGTCCGGCGTTCCTGCGTGAAGTGGTGCACCGTCATGGCGTACATATCTACTTGGAAACGAATGACAACCTCTACGCGGGGGCGCACGTGCTCTCCGTCCATGCGGTCGCCAAAGGGGAGAAGGCCATCCGGCTGCCACGCAAATGCACCGTGGAGGATGTCTATTCCGGCGAGACGCTGGGCGAGGGCATCGACGTCTTCACGATTTCGATGGAGGCGATAGAGACCCGCGTCTTCCTGCTGAAGTGACACCACTCTCGCAGGATTGCGAAATATTTTGAGTATGCCCAGAGCCGGTTGCACGCTGGGCTTGACCAAACTATTTCAAAATATTTTTAAATTACGGCTTGAAATCTGCGCTTGGTGTGCTAGAGTATTTAAAATTTCTTTGAAACAGTTTTGTTTTTTAGCACAAGCCATGAGCATTTCAGCGACTTTTAAGGCATTGTCGGATCCGCAGCGACGGGAGATTCTGGAGTTGTTGCGCGGGGGACGGAAAAATGCGGGCGAACTGGCGTCGGTGCTGGGGATTTCGGCGCCGGCGCTGTCGTATCATCTTCGGCTCTTGAAGGAGGCGGACCTGCTTCTGGAGTACCGCGAGGGGAATTACATCTACTTTGAGTTGAATGCCGGTGTTTTTGATGAAATCATCCTTTGGGTCAATAACATGCGAGGTGAACAATGAAAAAAGTTGTTTTTTGTGGGATTCTTCTTGCCGTTGTGTGGTTGGCGAGTCTTCTGGTTTTTGTGCAAAAAATTCATGCGCTGGAGGTCTTTGCGATTCCGGTTGTGATGACCATTCTGCTGCTTGGCATGGGACTTTTCCGATGCTTGCGTCACCGCAAAGTCCTTCAAGAATATGGCGAGGGAAGCCATGAAGCCACAGCGGAGGTGCGCAATCTGGAGGTGCTCTCCACCATGAATCTGCTCAGTTGCATTTTGATTGCGGCGGTACAGTTTTACCTGCTCTTTTGGTACAGCACTGGGCGTGGCAGTTTTTCCGGTCGGGAGAATATCCTTTTGGCGTTCTTGGGACTTCTGCTTGTCGTGGTGGGGAATCTCCTGCCAAAGTTGCGTCCGAACAAATACATCGGAATCCGCCTGCCGTGGATTATGAACGATGAGGCCCGTTGGGCGAAGACGCATCGTTTTGGCGGTTTTGCAATGGTGCTCTGCGGGGTGACCATGCTGGTCTGCAGCATTTTCGCCAGAGTGCCGTCATATTGCGCATTGGCAATGTTGCTATTTACCGTCGGGGTGATTGTTATATATTCTTGGGTTGTCAAAGGGTAAAGGTTCCGACGCAATTGGGAGCCACGCCGGAACCTTTTCGCATCGTCATCCTATCGGAAATCCCGTGCGCGTGCGGGAAGGCCGGCATATTCGCAGTAGCGGTCGTAGAGATGCCCCGCAGTGGGATACATGCTGTGCGGGCTCATGAAGTGCGAGAACTCAAAGGTGAGCGCGTCGGTCATCCCGGCGGATTCGGCCTGTTCGAGCTTCCAGAGCATCTTCTCCCATTTGATGGGCGGGAAATGCCACGGCATGTCGCGGTCGAAGGATTCAACATTGGTCCAGCAGGTCACGCCGTATTTCTTGGCTAGTTCGGCGGTGGCGGTCAAGAAACCCGGCAGTTCGTCGAGTTCGGCATGGCCGTCCTGGAAGGCGACGATGTCCACGAGTCCCTTGATGGCCTCGAAGATTTTCGTCCAGTGCTGGATATGGCCTTCCACGCCGAAGAACTCCAGCGTCGGGTCGTTGGCTGCCTCGCGGGTCTTGCTGCCGGCGAAGAAGGGCGAGATCATCACGGGCTTGCCGCCGGTGACCTTCTTGGCATGGCTGGCCTCGATGACGAACTGCTCGGCGGCACCTGGGTAGTTTCGGCAGATCTCGTTGGTGATGTACCAGCCGGAGAATGCCTTGCGGTGACCGTAGAGCGACTGGATCTCGTCGATGATTTCGACCTGCACCTTCGCGTCGTCCAGACGCGCCTGTTCGGTAAGTTCGGGGTAGAGGTCGTCGCGCACGCCAGTGCCGGCGAAGAACTCCAGCCCGTGCTTTTCGGCAAGGGTGAGGAAGAGGTCGATCCAGTCCACGGGCGGCTGGTGCCAGAACCCGCCGTGCGCGGGAATCACCCTCGAGGGATAGGCAAGGAAGTGATGCAGGCAGCAGCGGATGAGGAAGACTTTCTGGATGCCCATCGCCTTCATCGCCGCGAAGTCCGCGTCCCACTCCTCGGGACCCCAGTTGTGGTGCGGAATGTCGTAGGAGATTTCATCCAGAAATGTGCCGGTAATGCGTAGTTTGCTCATGGAAAAATAGACAGAAGTTGACAATTATTGACAAAAGACACGTGTGTTTCAAAATGGACGATATCTTACTGTATATCCGCTTTTGGGAAAAATCAGTGGGAAGAAGTTATTTTTAGAAACAAACTTGCGGTTGCACAGAGGTGGCACTGTTATTATCATCGTCCGTTGATGATAATATAGGATTATTTATGACTATCTGAATTTCAATATATTACGGAGGTATATTAGGTCTATTTTGCCAGTCCTACTTCGTTCCTCTTCCCCGGCAAGTCCCATGTGTCCCGTGCGTCCCGTTTCACAAGGAGGTTTCCCATGACCAATGCACCAAAAATCGTATTGCCGCATGGCGGTTACAGGAAACTCATTGTCTATCGCAAGAGCGATGTCATCTATCAAGGCACCATCATATTCTGCCGACGGTTTTTGCCAACGCACGGCGATCGAACGGTCGATCAGATGACGCAGGCCGCCCGAAGTTGCAAGCAGAACATCGCAGAGGGAAGTGCGGCCTCTGGCACCTCAAAGGAAACGGAAATCAAGCTTACCAATGTTGCGAGGGCGACGCTCGACGAACTAATTGAGGATTACCTTGACTGGCTGAAGACACATAACTCCATTGAGTGGCCTGCTGACGACAAGCGGCGAGTCGCTGCACGCGACTATGCAAGGGAGCATGCGGATTGGGTGGATTGGCAGGAATTCTTCGAGACACGTCCGGCGGAAACCGTGGCGAACCTGATGCTGACTCTTTGCCATCAGACACGATATCTTTTGGACAAGATGATTGCCACCCAGGAGGAGGATTTCAAGAAGCACGGCGGAGTACGTGAACGTATGCACGCCGCCCGCTCGGCCATTCGTGGCGAAGAATGGTTCAAAAGCGTGTACAGTCGCCTGGAGGCCGCCAGCACGCCAGGAGATCTTGTAGCATTAGCGGATGAGATCAAGTACAAGGTCGAGCAGACAGTATGGAGCATCAAACGGAAAAAAGGCTGGGCATGACGGGACAACCAGGACAATTGGGACGGACGGGACAACCAAGTCGCGGAGGTCTCGTGTGTCGCGGTTGTCCCGTATCCTCCCTTCTTAAGCCAGGTCGCGGAGGTCTCGTTTGTCGCGGTTGTCTCGTGCCAGTCATCAAGTGCGTGAAATAAAGAACAGTTTATCTGATGATTTTCTGCGTAAATACTCTCAAAATGACTTCGATATCGTAGATAGAACCAGCTTTTTCACAATCTGGAAAGTTTTTGCAGGTGGTTTGGGATGGGGCCCGAAGACTTCGGGGTGTTTCCATTGGGAGACTGCGACCACGGCGTCTCGGCAGCGGTCGAATTGCTTCAGGTCAATGGGGATGTCGAAATTGCCGAGATAGTATGGGACTTTATCAATATAGTCTTTGAAGCAATCTATATAGCAGTAATACGGCAATTGTTCCGAAGTGACCTGGACCGCGTTTGTCGTAGGCTTGGCAAGGAAGGTCCGGCAGCGCCGCAGCGCATTGATGTCGCGTAGGGTATAAAACATGATGTCGGTGGGAGCGCAGGAGCGACTAGGGTATTTTCGGACAAACTCCGACACATAGCGGAATTGTCCTAGCGAGAAGGACTTTCCTTCCACGGTTGTGAAGTTCATTTGTCGCACATCGTCGTAGCTAAGCCCATGGTTGGGATGGCGTTCGTAGAATCCGACGATGACTGGGAATCCGGCGGTCTTGGAGGTTCCGGCGAATTCCTGGCTGGAAAAAACCACATGGTGAAGCAGGCGGTAGTTGGCGAAAAAAGGAAATGCAGCCTTGAAATTCGCGCGTTTGATGAGGTAGGCGAGCGGATGGAGAACTGCCACGTAGTCCGCCTTTAACTTGCTGTAGGCCAAAAGGGATGAAAGCCCTAGGTCGCGGGATTTGACATCCGCGTCCATCAACGGTTTGGTGGTCTGCTTGAGTTTGCCCTGATACTGCGAGGTGGTGTCGTTGTAGGGCGGGTTTCCGACGACAATCAGTTTTGCATCCTCCGCAATCCCGTACATTTTGCGCCGAACATTGCAGAGCGCATTCTGGCAGAAAAACTTCACGTGGGGGAAGTCGGCTGCGACACGGCTGACTGCAGCTTGGTCGATATCATTGCCAATAAAGAGGTTCTGCGGAAACAAGTCGGTCAGCGCAAAAAAAGCGCCGTACCCACACGAAGGGTCGAGTACGACGCAATTCTTTGCCAGACTATGTTCCCGCAGCCATTCGCCGACCAATTGCACATACCTGGCCGGGGTATAGAAACTGCCCTGGAGGATGCGCTCCCGCACAGATAGATGCACGGGCTGCTGACCAGTCGTGGCAGATTTCGGCATGCTGGATTTCCTAGACTTTCTAGAAGTTCTAGTAACTAGCAACTACTTCACCACGAAGGAGACCAGGCGTCCGGGGACGGCGATTTTCTTGACGAGAGTCTTGCCTTCCAGGAGGGCGGCGACCTCGGGCTTCGCCTTGGCGAAGGCGAGCAGCTCGTCCTTGGAGGCCTTTGCGGGGGCCATCAGGCGGACCTTCGGCTTGCCGTTGAGCTGCACGAGGATCTCGATTTCGTCCACGGCGAGCTTGGCCTCGTCGAACTTGGGCCAGGGGTGGTAAGCGAGTGTCTCGGCGTGACCATAGCGGCTCCAGAGTTCCTCGCAGAGGTGCGGCGCCATCGGCGAGAGCAGCAGGATGGCGGTCTCGATGGCGGCGCGGTTGCGGTGCTGGAGCTTGCCGAACTCGTTGAGGAAGACCATCATTTGGCTAATGGCGGTGTTGTAGGAGATATTCTCGGTGTCCTCGGTGACCTTCTTGATGGTCTGGTGGAGCAGTCGTTCCTGCTCGCGTGTCATCGGCGTGTCATCGACCTCCTTGGCGACCGCGCCGGTCTCGGTGTCGATGCACATCTTCCAGAAGCGGTGGAGGAAGCGATAGACGCCTTCGACTCCATCGGTGGACCACGGCTTGGAGTCGCGCAATGGCCCCATGAACATCTCGTAGAGGCGGAAGGCATCCGCACCGTAGCGGGCAATCACTTCGTCGGGGTTCACGACATTCTTGAGAGATTTGGACATCTTGGCGGGCAGGCAAGTCAGCTCTTCGCCGGTGGTCGTGTGGAAGAACTTGCCGTCGCGTGCCTCGACCTCGTCGTTGGGGACGAGCACGCCACGTGCGTCCTTGTAGGAGGTGCCGAGGATGAGTCCCTGGTGAATCAGGCGCTTGAAGGGCTCGGGCGTGGAGACATAGCCCAGGTCGAAGAGGACCTTGTGCCAGAAGCGCGCGTAGAGCAGGTGCAGCACGGCGTGTTCGGCGCCGCCGATGTAAAGGTCCACGGGCATCCAGTACTTCTCCTTCTCGGGGTCCCAGGCGCGCTCGGAGTTGTGTGGGTCGATGTAGCGCAGGTAGTACCAGCAGGAGCCGGCCCACTGGGGCATGGTGTTGGTCTCGCGTTGGCAGACCTCGCCCGTCTTGGGGTCGGTCCATTTCAGCCACTCCTTCGCACGGGCCAGCGGCGGCTCACCGTCCTCGGTAGGCTTGTAGTTCTCCAGTTCAGGCAATTCAACCGGAAGCTGGTCCTCTGGCACCAGCCCGACATGGCCGTCCGGATAGTGCACGAGCGGGAAGGGCTCGCCCCAGCAGCGCTGGCGGCTGAAGAGCCAGTCGCGCAGCTTGAAATTGACCGTCGGGGTGCCGACGCCGTGTTCCTTCATCCATGCGTTGATGGTCTTCTTGGATTCGGCCAGGTCCATTCCGTTGAGGTTGAGCCCCTGGTCGTTCGCGGAGTTGCAGTGCAGACCATCGCCGGTCCAGCAGACATTGCAGGCCAGCACGTCCTCGAGTTTCACGCCGGCGGCCTCGCAGTCGGCTTCGCTGGGCTTCAGCACGCAGACCAGCGGAAGGCCGAACTTCTTGGCGAACTCGAAGTCACGCGTGTCGTGTTCGGGAACAGCCATGATTGCGCCGGTGCCGTAGGTGGCAAGCACATAGTCGGAAACCCACACTGGAATCTCGTGGCCGTTCACGGGGTCGATTGCATAGGCTCCTGTGAAGACGCCGGTCTTCTCTTTGGTCAGCTCCGTGCGGTCCAAGTCGGACTTCTTGCTGGCCTCCAGCGCATAGGCCTCCACCGCCGACTTCTGCTCCTCGGTGACAATCTCCTTGAGCATTGGATGTTCGGGTGCCACGACCATGTAGGTCGCGCCGAAAAGGGTGTCAGGTCGCGTGGTATAGACCTTGAGCTTCAGTCCGTCATGGCCCTTTACGGGGAACTCGACCTCGGCACCGGTGGAGCGGCCGATCCAGTTCTTCTGCATCTCGAGGGTGCCCTCCGGCCAGTCCAGCCCGTCCAGCCCCTCCAGGAGCTTCTCGGCGTAGTCGGTGATTTTGAGCACCCACTGTCGGATGGGTTTGCGATAAACGGGGTAGTTCCCGACCTCGCTGCGGCCGTTGATGACCTCCTCGTTGGCAAGCACCGTGCCCAATGCGGGGCACCAGTTCACCGGCTGGTTGGATTCGTAGGCCAAGCCCTGTTCGAAGAGTTTGCTGAAGATCCACTGCGTCCACTTGTAGTAGTCGGGGCTGCAGGTGCGGATTTCGCGGTCCCAGTCGAAGGAGAATCCGAAGGCGTGCAGCTGACGCTTGAAGTTCGCGATATTTTTGGAAGTCGTGATTTCGGGGTGCGTGCCAGTCTTGACAGCGTACTGTTCGGCGGGCAACCCGAAAGCGTCCCAGCCCATCGTGTGCAGCACGTTGTAGCCGTTCATGCGCTTGAAGCGGCACCAGATGTCCGAAGCCGTGTAGCCTTCGGGGTGGCCGACATGCAGCCCCGCGCCCGACGGGTACGGGAACATATCCAGCACATAGAGTTTCTTGCGGCTGTAGTCGCAGGTCTGATTGCGGGAACACCGTTTGTTGAGGAGAAAAAATTCAAGCTCAAAAACTGGCTCAAACTCGCTCTCGCATCCCTTGTCGGATTCGCGTTGATTTAC
>JAFXSU010000339.1 GCA_017525435.1 Victivallales bacterium | reverse complement strand
TCGAAGTGTGAATCTTATAGTAAACAACGGTCAATCAAGCGTTTACCTGCCGCACTTGATTGGCAAGATGGAGTTCAGAGCCCCTGTTATGGAGGCTGCGAAAATCAAGGCAATTGGTCTCAATATAATTCATGACACGCGGCTCGACGAAGCATAGGGTGCAACGCAATTGCCGAATTCAGTTGAAATGGGCCAGCCTGATAAAAAGCATGGCGAAGACCTGAATCCGTGAATTGTGGGTGGATGTACTGCCGGCGCCCCGCCGACAGAAACTGCGTTGTGCTGGTGCCCCGCCAGCACAGAGCATAATTCACGGATTCAGGGAAGACAAAAAGTCCCGGCGGCAAACAAAGGTCACCGCCGGGCCTGGTTCCTTCGAGTGAACTATCCGCTAGTCTTCAGTGTAGGGGCTGCAGATATTGCAGAGGTCCGTCGGAATGCCGTAGTTCTGGTTGTCGGCATCCAGCAGGACGTTCACGTGGTGGGTCTTCTCACGGCAGAAGGTGTTCTTGTCATACCACGACACGCTTCCGTCAAGCAATGCGAAATTGCCACCGGCGGTGTGGCACAGCTGGGTGCCGTCATAGCCATCCGCAATCTGTTCGCGGACGCGGTCGCTCCAGAGGACATGGCGGTAGTGATCGGTGTTTTTCAGCACCGTGAAGGTGCCGTACCATTTCGCCGTACGGGCCTGGCCATCCTGAGCACGGCGGGGACCATAGTAGCAGTAGTCGATGTCGCCGGGCACCTTGCGCTCATAGTCGGCACCGAAACCGGGGCAGGTGCAGATCTTTGCGTTCAGGCCCATTTCCTTCATGATAGTCAACGCAGGCTGGACAGCGGTGTCATCGCCATAGTTGAGTTGGGGCGGAGAGGTCTTCAGTCCACCGATGGGCGGGAGATTCCCGTTGAAGTCATCGGCGTACATCAGTGTCATCAGCGTGAGCTGCTTGAGGTTGGCGGTGCAACGCACGCGCTGGGCCTTTTCGCGGGCCTTGGAGAGGGCGGGTAGGAGCATGCCGGCCAGGATGGCGATGATGCCAATCACGACCAACAGTTCAATCAGAGTGAATGAACGTTTCATTTTGTGATTCCTATTTTTGGTTGGGTTGAAAGCTGTGCGCTTCTGGGGTCGCATGACACTCGTCATGGCAGGAACGCACGGATGTTTTGGGGAACTTGAAAAAACAGAAAAGCTTGGGCGACTTAAAGAAGTTCCTCCGGGGCGAGCGGTCGGCCCGTAAAACGCACTTCCCGAAAGTCACCGTTGAAGAAATCGAAGGGGTTGTGGAGGAACTGGAGACTGCAGCCGACGGTGAGGTAGTTCAAGGCGAAATGGTCGGGATTGGGGAGGCACTTCACAGTGTTCTGCAGTTCGCCATCCACATACAGGGACAATGCATGGCAGTCGTAGGTGACCGCCAGTTTCGCCCACTCGCCGACCTTCAGCGGCTGTCGGCTGGAGATGGTGAAGGGACGAATCTCTTGGGCCGGTGCGCCGGCAACGCCTTCAGGGGCCGAGCTGCGGCGTACCTTCACGTAGCCCTGCTCGTCCAGGAAAAGCTCCATTGCGCCGTTGACGGTTCCGAAGATGCCCATGCGCTGGCCAAGAACAGCGGGGCGCACACTGATCTCGTAGGTTCCGGAGTAGGGAAAGACATTGCCGCCCATCAACATGAAGAAGCCCTTGGTGTCCGCAAGTCGGAGGAAGGAACGGCCGTCCTCGTCGGTCTGGAAGAGTCCGGGCACGGGACGATCGCCGCCCTGCTCATTGACATAGTGACGATTTCCAGTGCGCTCCAAGGAGCCATAGCGGTAACCAACGGTCTCCAGCAAGAAGTTGCCGAAGTGCTGGAGACCCCCTACGTCCCGTAGCTTGGTACCCGGATCGCGGTCACATGGGTAGTAGAAGACAGGGACGCGTCCTGGTTTGACCAGAATTGTCTCGAATTGTCCATTTTTGTCCGGCAGGACAGTGGAGACGGGTTTTGCGTCGTCTGGTTGCGCGGAGACCCAGATGGGGAGTGTGTTGAGCCGATTGCCATCGGCGCACTCCAGCTCCAGCCAGTAGTAGTCGTCGTTAAAGGCCGGTTCGGGCAGTTCGACCTGGAGCGTCCCTGCCAGCTGGTCGTAGGGGAGCGAGAGAATCTCCTCGCCATTGCGCATCAGGCGGACCAGGCTGGGAGTCTGACCGACAGGTTCGAGGCTGGCCGTGACGACGGCCGGGCCCCGGACTTCCCGCCAATCCACTACTTCGCCAGGGCGCTTCCCATTCAGAGTCCAGTCATGGCTGTTGCCCTTGGCATGCAGGGCATTGGCGGTGGAACGCGCCCAGAACATCAGGTTGCTGCGAAGTGCCGGATCCACCCAGACGGGCGGAAGCAGCAACGGGCGTTGCTCTTCCCCTCGCCAGAAACCGCGCAGGCGCGGAATCAGCAGCCGCCCCGCAAACTGGGAAGATGGGATTGAAAACTCCTCGGTATGAAGAAGATCTAGCCGGACATCCGTTGCCGGAAAAGCGTGGACCACCTGCCCGGCCTCGTCGAGCAGCTCCAGCTGGTAGCGGTAGTCCTTGTCCGCATGGTCGATGGGGAAAGTGACGACTTCGAAGAAGAGGTCGCGCCATCCGGCCACCATGTCGATGTAGCTGGTGACGACCGCTTCGGTTTCCGTCCGCGCCTGGAAGGGCTTCCCGCAGAGCCGGTGCATTTCCGCTTCGGCATAGCGCAACAGGAAGTCCTCGCGTTCGTAGCAAGGCAGGACCAGCGAGTTCTCCCAGTGGTCAAAGAGGTTGGTCATCGTCACCGAATCCGGCTTTGAGCGCAGGACGCTCTCCCAGCTGTCGCGGTATTTCCGCGCACACTTGGTCATGGAGCCGGAGTGAAGGTAGTGAACCGAGTAGGTGTTGTGGACGGCGGCCTCGTAGATCTTGTCTGGAAACTCGTTGTGCATCACCTCGCTGATCATCTGGTCCAGCTCGTCTTGCCCGCCCCAGTTGGCGTATGCGGTGCATCCATCGAAGACGGGCATGTATTTTCGCAGGTCCTCCTGCTTGGTTTCAACTACCGGGGAGTCCCAGTAGTTGGCCAGCCAGATGCATTTCCCGAAGCGCTTCTCGAAGATGTCGATGATCTTCGCCCACTCCTCGGGAGAGTAGGAGTAGGTGGTGTAGATGAAGAGTACGGGCGCGCCGTCAAGGCGGTAGAAGGCCTCGGAGTTTTTGAACTCCT
>JAFXSU010000338.1 GCA_017525435.1 Victivallales bacterium | reverse complement strand
CACCTCCGAAAAAAACTCCATCAAGGCTACCATTCCAGGCGACAACTACTCCGCGCTTCAGGCTGCTGGTGCCATACCAGATCCCTATTGGCGTGAGAATGAAAAGGATGTTCAGTGGGTCTCCCAGGTGGACTGGACCTACGAAAAGGAGTTCCAAGTCCCTGCGACATTGCTGGCTTCAAAGCATGTCTTCCTGAATCTGGACTCCGTGGACACCGTTGCCACTGTGAAAATCAACGGCAAGGAAGTCGGTCGCACGGACAACCAGTTCCGCCGTTGGCGCTTTGAGGCCAAAGATGCGCTCAAGAAAGGCAAGAACTCCATTGCGGTTGCCATTAAGTCGCCGGTGAAGGCGGGCAATGACAACGATGCGCGCCTGAACCACACCATCCCTAGCTACTGGGATGGACTGAGCACCATTGCCCACCTGAATCTCATTCGCAAAAGCCAGTGTTCGGCGGGCTGGGACTGGGGCATTTTGCTGCCCAGCTCCGGCTTGATGGGGCAGAACTATCTTCAGGGAGCGGAATTCGTCAGGCTAGAGCATGTCTATACTGCGCAGGAACATGCGAAGAATGTCTGCAAAGTGACGGTGACTGCCGAACTCTACGCCTTTGAAGATGCGCCAATCGGCACCGAAGTTCCTGTGACCTTCTCTTTTGCCGGCAAAGTCCGCCAGGGAACCGGAGTTGTTCCACGTGCCGGAGGACTCTTCCAGGTGACAACGGTCTTCACGGTCAAGGAACCTAAGCTCTGGTGGCCCAATGGCTACGGCGAACAGCCGCTTTATGACTTGGAAGTCGAGGCGGATGGGCAGACAATGACTCGCAAGATCGGTCTCCGGGAACTCAAGGTGGTCAACGAAAAGGACGAGATTGGCTACTCGCTGGTCTTCCAGGTGAACGGCGTGAGAGTCTTCGCCAAAGGCGGCGACTGGATTCCCTGTGATGCACGGCCTCAGCAACATACGCCGGAACGATACCATGACCTGCTGAAGTCCGCCCATGACGCGAACATGAACATCGTGCGGGTGTGGGGCGGCGGAAAATTCGAGGAGGACGCCTTCTACGAGGAGTGCGACCGCCTGGGCATCCTCGTGTGGCATGACTGCATGTTCGCCTGCGCCATCTATCCATCGGCGGACTGGTTCATTGACCAGATTCGCGCCGAGGTCGAATACCAAGTCAAGCGCCTCCGTCATCACGCGTGCATTGCACTTTGGTGCGGGGACAACGAACTCATCGGCAACATCAATGGCGCCAAGACTCCGCGTCAGCGTGACGCATGGCTGGTGGGCTACGACCGTACCAACCAGGCCATCGCCCATGTGGTTCACGAGTGCGATCCAGAGCGCACCTTCTGGCCCAGCTCGCCCTGTGCAGGCCCCGACAACTTCGCGGACAACTGGAAGGCGGATGCGGACGGCGACATGCACTACTGGCAGGTCTGGCATGGCGGAGCCACATTCGACGAGTTCTACAAGGTGAAGCCGCGTTTCTGCTCGGAGTTCGGCTTCCAGTCCTTCCCGTCGTTGGAGACGGTGCGTACCTTCGCGGATCCGTCAAAAGGCGACTTCAACCTCTTCAGCCCGGTGATGGACCGCCACCAGAAGAACGGCGCAGGAAACGCCAAGATTCTCGGGATGTTCGGCAATTACTTCCGGATGCCCAAGGACTTCGCGCAGACGCTCTACCTCTCGCAGGTGCAGCAGGCTCTTGCCATCAAGACGGGCGTGGAGTACTGGCATTCGTTGCGCCCGCGCACGATGGGAACGATCTTCTGGCAGCTCAACGACAATTGGCCTGTGGCCTCTTGGGCGTCTTTGGAATACGGCGGACGCTGGAAGGTGCTTCATTACCTGGCGAAGCGCTTCTATGCGCCTGTCCAGGCAGTAGTTTACCATACTGACAAAGATGCTCCGCTGGAACTGCACTTCATTTCCGACCTGGCAGAGAAGGTCGAGGCGCAGATCGTGGTCCGACTGCATCAACTCTCCGATGGCAAGCCCATCAAGAGTTGGCGATTTGCTGCCAAGACGCAGACCGCCGCATCCATGCTTCTGAACATGCCTGATCTCTATCATGACGAACGGGCGCGGGGCGGACTGGCCATCAACGACTGCTTCCTGATGCTGGAAACCACGGCACGGGACTTCAAGGGCTACAACTACAGCCACAACGAGGTGGTCTGCCTCGATGTCTGGAAACACTGCGACCTGCCGGATACCAAGGTGGAATTGACGAATGTGGTCAAGGGAAAGGAAGACGAGCTGGTGGTCACCATCGCCTCCTCCGCACCGGCTTTCTATGTCTGGCTGGCTGTCGCGGATGATCCAATGGGCCGTTTTGATGACAATGCCTTCGCGATGCTTCCTGGAACTCGTCAACTCATCTACCGTCCAGGCGTGAAAATGAGTCCGGCGGAGTTCAAGAAACGTCTTGCCATCAGTGACCTGCGTAATAGCTACTGAGACTGCTAGGTCGCATTTGCATTCATGAAAGGCGCCACGGCTTGCGCAACGCTTGCCGTGGCGTCTGCGATATTTTACGCCTGGTTCAAAGGGGTTGGGTTCAGAAGATATTTCTGGCGGCCAATTCGGTCAATTCTCTGCGGAGATTGGGTGTGAAGTCGTCGGCGTGTGCAACGAGTTCTTCGCGGGTGAAGAAGCGCACCTCGTCGATCTCCTCCTGCTGAAAGTGGAACGGGCCGTCGGAGACGAGCAGGAAGATACCGACATTCTCGGACTCGATTTCATTGCGGATTTCACTGCGGAATAGGAATTTCAGCGGTAAATCGCAGGGTAGGCCGAGTTCCTCGGACATTTCGCGGCGTGCGCCGTCCTCGTAGGACTCGCCGTGGGCGAGGTGCCCTCCGACGGCGGTGTCCCACTTGCCAGGCTGGATGTCCTTGGTCATGGCGCGCTTTTGCAGGAGGATACGCTGTCCATCGGAATGGAGCACGACGACATGCGCGGTGCGGTGAATCAGGCTGGGGTTGCCATGGCAGCGCGAGCGCGGTGCGGTGCCGATGACTTGGTCGTTTTCATCGACGATATCGAAGTATTCTTCCATAGGACACTGGAAATATTGCCCGTGAGCGAGAACTAGCATTCCTGCAAATTCTACGGGATGCTACGACACCGAACCCTCGCAATTCCTTATTTCCAAGGTTTGTCGTCGCATGCACCAGCAGTTGTAGCAGACGGTGACGAAGAAGGAGGCGGGGTGACGGGTGCGAGCACCGATGAAGACATCGAGGAGGGTGGTCTTTCCTCCGAGGCCCATGGGGCCGATGCCGAGGGCGTTGGCTTTTGTGAGTACTTCCTGCTCCAGGGTAGCGAGCGTGGTGTCGATGGAGCGGTCGCCAATGCGACGAAGGAGCTGTCGTTTGGCCTCTTCGGCGCCGCCTGCGCGGTCTCCGCCGATGCAGACGCCGAGTATGCCAGGGGCGCAGCCTTTGCCTTGCGCACGGTAAACCGCGTCGAGGAGGCATTTCTTCACGCCGTCGAGGTCGCGGCCGGCGTGAAGAGTTTCGTCGGGCAGGGAGTACTGGATGCCGACGTTTTCGGAGCCGCCGCCCTTGAGTAGCACGGTGACTTTGGGAATGGCATTGTCGTCAGCCTCTTCCCAATGGAAGGTGGGGTTTACGTAGCCGAGGTTGTTGCCCGTGTTGTGGCCGGTCACGCTTTCCACGCAGTTCTGACGTAGGAGACCACGGCGGGTTGCCTCCACGACTGCGCGGCAAGCATCGGTTTGGAACTGCCGTCGTGGAAAGTCGTCTGGCGCAGTCACGAAGAAATGGATGGTGCCGGTGTCCTGGCAGAGGGGCAGCTGTCGTTCGTGCGCGAGGCGAATATTCTCCAGAAGAGTCTCCAGCACGCTGGTGGCGCTGGAACCGCCTTCCTCCGTCGCGAGATGGCTTTTCAGAGCCGCCGTGATGTCCTCCGGCAGTTCCGTAGAGGTTTTGATAATTAATTCAAGAAGAATGGGATAGAAATCCATTATGGGACTCTTGGGACAATTGGGACTCTTGGGACAATTGGGACTCTTGGGACAATTGGGACTCTTGGGACAATTGGGACTCTTGGGACAATTGGGACTCT
>JAFXSU010000337.1 GCA_017525435.1 Victivallales bacterium | reverse complement strand
AAGTTGTCTTTTTTTGACATGCTTTGTTGCAATGTGGCATTAATCTTGTCACCTTCCACCATTCGAAGAACATGAAATTGTCGAAATCAATCTTTCTGCTGACTGTATTTACCTCCTTCGCTCTGACCGCCGAACCCATCCGCGTCCTTACCATCGGCAATAGCTTTTCCGTGCCGATGACCTATTGGCTGCCACTCGTGGCCAAGTCCGCCGGCATCGAAATCGAGGTCGAAGACATCACCATCGGCGGCTGCACGATGGAACGCCATTGGAGCAACATCACCAAGGAAGCCAACGAACCTGGGTATCAATTTTTCAAGGACTTCACCTACCTCCAAAAGATCACCTCGAAGCCCTGGGATTTCGTCACCATCCAGCAGGCCAGCCACGAGAGCTGGCGCCTCGAAAGCTACCGTCCATACGCACGGCAACTGCGCGACTATATCCGCGCCAACGCACCTACTGCCAGGGTGCTGATTCAGATGACCTGGGCCTGGCGGCAGGACGACCCGCGATACCAGACGCTCCCGCAGAAATGGAATGACGACCCGCTGTATGAGTTGAACAAGCAGGATCCGCAAGGCTATATGCATTTCCGAATCCTGCAATCCTATCACCAAATCGCCCAGGAGCTCGGTCTGCGCATCATCCCCACCGGCATTGCGGTCCAGGCCGCACGCAATACCCAGTCGCCCAAATATATCCCGTTCAACCCAAAGGACTACAAATATCCCGACCTGCCGGATGTCTCCCGCGCACTTTGCGGCGATATCAAGTGGAATGACAGCCACACCGCCCTCATCGGCGACACTGCACACCTCAATCAACGCGGTCTTTTCCTCCAGGCGTGTGTCTGGTTTGGCATCATCACCGGCCGCCCCGTCTCCGAAATCACCTATCAGCCCAAAGGCATGACACCTGAGGACATCGCCTTCCTAAAGGAAATCGCCCAGGCTACCTTAAATATCTACCCCAAGGGGAAATAGCGAGTAATTACCCAAGCCAACTAGCGATCTGCTTGGTCATCTCGGCGCAGCATGCTGGAGCATCCTTGCCCCACGCCTCGACATTCAGGCGGAGCTTCGGCTCATTTCCGGAGGGTCGCACCACGCACCACCAGCCAGAATCGCCGTGGTCCACAACTACCTTGAGATCGGGAAAACGAATGGCTTGGGGATCATATTGTGCACCGCCAGAAAATGCTCGCGGCAAACCGAGTTCTTCATCGATTCGTATTTCAACTCGCTGAGCACCGGGGATTTCCTGCAATTTTCCCCAGACATCCTGCAAGGCCCCAAAAACTCGCTCACGTGACGGCAATTCGAAATTCCGCTCGCCACTCCAACAATAGTTTTGTCGCCATTCCGACAGCACTCCCGACAGGCATTTTCCCTCCGACTGCAGACGTTGTGTCCGCCGAATCAATGCCAGACTCGTGAGCATCCCGCTGTCCACCGAGTAGAATTCCGGATAAAAGTAATGTCCGGAGTGCTCGCCTGCGAAGAGAATGCGGTCACAGTAGCGCGGATGGCGCATCAACTGCTTGATCTGCCCATGTCCCACCGGCGTATCCACTACCTCCGCAACATCCTGGAATAAATCCCGGATGAGCTGACTGCAACAGAGATTCCGCATCACCACAGGTTTTCCCGCCCTGCGCCAGCTCGCCAGACGGTCCTGAACTACCAACGCATAGACCTGCGCGGGAATAATCTCCGTCCCATTTTCGTCCACGAACCCCGCGCGGTCCGCATCGCCGTCAAAGCCAATCCCCAGCTGCGCACCATTCGTCCGCACCGCCTCGCCAATGCGCGACATGTATTCCGGCAACAAGGGATTCGGCACGCCGTGAGGGAAATGACCATCTGGCACATCGTCCAGCCAGACGAACTCGCAACCTTCGTGTTCCAGGCGTTGAGCAATCGGTCGGAACGCCTTCGCGCCCACGCCATTGCCTGCCGCCACCAAAATCCGCAACGGCTTGCTGGAAAGTTCTTTGGGAGCTGGAGACAAAGCCAGCATCCGTTCCGCAAACGCCTCGTTCAAGTCGCATGGCACCAATCGAACCACTTCATCCGTCGGGACACCTATATCGTGCAATTCCACCATCCGCCGACGAACCTTCGACAACTCCTCGCTGGTCACCGGCTGTCCACCGGCATGCAGGAACTTCATTCCGTTGTATTCTGCTGGATTGTGGGAGGCGGTCACCATCACCCCACCATTGAACCGCTCTGGATACTGCCCACAGGCAAAATAGAGTTGCTCGGAAGAGACCATACCCAGTTCCACCGTGCGCCCTCCTGCCAAGGCGACACCACGGCAGACCGCCTGTGCCAGCTCCGGTGAACTCAGCCGGGCATCATAGCCCACTGCAATGCAAGGCATTTTGCCACACAATTCAGCAAAGGCACGAGCCGCCAGAACCGCCACATCGGCATTCATTGCCTCGGGATACACGCCACGCAGATCATCTCGCTTGAAAACCGCATCGAGCAATTTTACAAATGAATTATCTTTTTCCATTTTAAAGTATTAAATTCTATTTTTCTAAAAATAACAGGTTTTCTACGATTCCAATGGAAAGTTTGCGGAGCAACTTGAAGTCGCCGGAAACCTGTTTACATTACTTCCGTAGGGGTGGGTGGGGGTTCCCCCTATTGGATAAGGGAAACCTCGAAAACTCAAAGGGGAAAAAGGGAATTATATCGATGAGTTCGATTACTACTTCGGCTTTCTCCTGCCACCTTTTCAGGGCTCGTTTTGGGGGAAACTTTCCCTAACTCAACAGTATAGTTCCTGTATCCGTGAATTTTACTCTGTGCTGGTGGGGCACCAGCACAACGCATTTTCTGTCGGCGAGGGCGCCGGCAGTACGTCCCACCCCACAATTCACGGATTCAGGTAGTTCCCAAATCTAGAAAAGCTAGAAGCTCTAGAAAGGCTAGGCCGGCTAAATCGGCTGTCGGCTAGAAGCTCTAGAAAGGCTAGATCGGCTAGATGCTCTAGGCCGGCTAGGAAGGCTAGGAAGGCTAACAGGCACAGCCTATTGTTGGCAAGACGCTATGCATTCCCCCGAGAACCTTCACCTTTCGCCTCCTTCCATTGAGGAGGTGAAAGATGCATTCCGGCATCCACATACAACACCTCACCTGTGATGCCAGGCGACATGGCCAGGAAGATCGCCGCATCGGCAAGTTCCTGCTCTGAGGTGCGTCGTTTCAGCGGCAATTGTGCAACCAGACGATTCATCCGCGCCATCGGCACGTCATCCGCTGGTCGAACCAAACCGGGTGCCAAGCCATTCACGCGGATGCCCAGCGGTGCCCATGCCAGCGCCCCCAGACGGGTTGCCTCGGCGAGGCTCTGTTTGGCTA
This sequence comes from Victivallales bacterium, assembly GCA_017525435.1. Lineage (GTDB taxonomy): Bacteria > Verrucomicrobiota > Lentisphaeria > Oligosphaerales > Oligosphaeraceae > RGIG1601. The sequence continues at coordinate 1,232 of JAFXSU010000337.1, read as the reverse complement.
GCAGATAGCCCGCCGCATCAGGATCCTGCTTGGCAATGCGCCCATCCAAAAGATTCAGGATAAAGCCCGGCTTTCGCCTCGCCGCAAATTCCCGCATCAGCGCAAACGACGCAAAGAAATTAAGCTCGAAATCTTCACGAAGAGAAACTTCCGTTAATGCATCAAAAGATCTTTTGCAGTAGATAGATGCATTATTCACCACGCCATCCAGACGCCCGAAGACATCCACAGCGCGAGCAATCAGTCCAGACGCCTCCTGTCGCAAATCCGCAACCAGTACCGACGCGACATCCTCTCCGCCAAGTCGCCGAGCCAGCCGTTCTGCAGAAGTCCGTGAGCGATTGCAGTGGATGACCACTCGCCAGCCTTCCGCCACAAAGGCGTGACAGAGAGCCGCGCCAATGCGCCGCGCGCCACCTGTAATGAGAACGACTTTCTGCAAAGTTAAAAGGGTAAAGGGTAAAGGGTAAAGTTATTTTCTAGTCGGGCTAGTCGGACTAGAGTGGCTAGTGCGGCTAGTTCTCTTGAGCCTATAGTAAGCCTATTATAGTAAAGCCCTTCAAGCAAAAAAGCCGAGACCCGCAGTGGGGTGCTGCGAATCTCGGCTTAGGGGTTATGGCAGGTTACCCCGCCGGTTGTTTTCCATTACTCGGTTTCGATGAACGGCAAGTCAACCGCCTGGGTTGTCTTGATCCAGTAGCCGTAGCGGGAATCCAGCTTGTAGGCACCAGTGGCATCGACTGCCAAGGTGTAATAGCTGTTGCCCTTGTCGTCATAATCGAACCTGTAGATCTCCAGACCACCAGTTTCGTTGGTCGCGATCTTGGAGAACACATCCGGGTAATTGGTCTTGTAGGTGGCCTCGAAGTCATTGACATCGCAGAGCGGACCAATGAGGTTCCAGCCCTCCTCCAGGCTGATGGAGTCTCCGCCGCGAGAACCAGTCACCTGTATCGTGGCGTTGGCCTTGCTGTAGAGCCAGTAAGCCTTGCCAGCCTGAACCGTCTTAGCCTCGATGTAACGACCGCCGGTGAACTCCCAGACCACGCCTGTGTAGAGCGCGTTGCCATCCTTGCTGAAGATGTCATTGACGCCATTGTCAGTCGGGGTCAGCTTGAAGGGTACCAGGTTCCAGCCAGACTTCAGCGTGATATCCTGCATATCATCGGACTCGCCGCCGATGGTGATGCGGAAGACCGCATACTTCTGGCCATTGGCATCGGTCTGGAGTT
>JAFXSU010000336.1 GCA_017525435.1 Victivallales bacterium | reverse complement strand
CGCACCGATCTGCTTCATCTCCACACGGATGCGGAAAGTTTCGGCATACACCTTGATCAGTTGACGGAAATCGACACGTCCGTCGGCGATGTAGAAGAAGATCGCCTTCGATCCGTCGCCTTGGTACTCCACATCACCGATCTTCATCTCCAGCCCTAACGATTTGGCCAACTCGCGGGCCTTAATCATCGTCGCGTGCTCACGCGCGTGAGCCTCTTTGGCGCGCGCGAGATCGTCCTCTGTCGCCACACGCAGTACTTGACGTATCTCATAACGGGAAGCATCAATCTTATTTTTCTTGATTTGAAGCTCTACAAGCTTACCGGTCAATACAACCTCGCCTACGTCATAACCCGGGTTAGCTTCCACCACCACCTTCACGCCTTTCTCCAGCGGCAGGTGTTGGCTGTTATGGAAATAGCCTTTGCGGGTGTTCTTAAACTGCACCTCAATAAGGTCGGTCAGTTGCGTATTCTCCGGCAAGTCGGAAAGCCAGTCGCACTAATTATAAAATAGTTAGTGATATTATCAATCCAACCGGCGGCTATCTCTCGGTTGGTGCCACCGCACAGGCGCAAGCGGTGGGGCTGACGCCGCATCCGGAACGCCAGGGCTATGTCATTGCTGCACAGAACGGCAATCTCTACTTCCTGGGAGGCAACGGCCCGCTCTATGCAGTGCTGGCCTTCTTGCAGGAAGACCTGGGCTGCCGCTTCTACACGGCAGACGAGCCGATCGCGGTTCCAGACGGCCTGCCGACCACGGTTGACATCGTCCCCCGCCGCTATGCCCCGCCCTTCGAAATCCGCGAGCCGCTGAACGGCGAGGCCCTTCACCGCGACGACTTCAACGCCTTCAATCGGGTTCAGGCGGTCTCCTACTTCAAGAACCTCCCCAATGCAATGGGCGGCGGCCTCTCCAATGTCAACTACTTTATCCACACCTATGATACGCTGGTACCCGCCGATCGGTACTTCGACGTTCACCCGGAGTATTTCCCGCTGCGCGGCAGCCAGCGCTTCCGTTCCCGTCAGAACGAGGGACAGCTCTGCTATACCAACCCCGAAGTCGCTGCAGTCATGGCCGCCGAAATCAAGGACGCCATCACCCACGCACCCGCTAGCCGCATCTACTCGGTCAGCCAGAACGACAACACCTGGGTGGAGTGCGAATGCCCCGATTGCCAGAAAGTCATCCAGACCGACGGTGTGCCCGGCGCCGCGCTGCTGCTGGCCAACCGCGTCTCCGAGCAGCTCGCACAGACGCTGCCGGACATCCGCGTGACCACTCTGGCCTATGTCGAAACCCAGACACCACCGCCGAACATCCTCCCTTCGCCCAACACCGTCATCTTCTACGCGCCCATCCGCCAGCGCGCCGGCGTGCTAGGCTGCCTTCCCTGGACGGACGTGCCGCAGATCATGCAGGAGCTGGACGGCTGGCGCAAGTCCGGCGCGAAACTCTATGTCTGGGACTACATCAACCAGCCCACCATGCTGCCGCACCTCGACATCATCGACCGCAACATCGACCTCTGGCTCCGGCAAGGCGTCACCGGCGTCTTCCTGGAGGACTGGGAGTTCCACCTCAACTCCCTCGCGCCGCTGGAGAACTGGGTCTTCATGCAGAAGCTCTGGAACCCCGATTGGAGCATTGACGCCCTCGTTGAGGACTTCATCGCCGGACACTACGGCGAGGCCGCGCCCGAACTGCGCGAATATGTCGCCATCCAGCGCGAGGCGTGGAAACGCTTCCGTGCCACCCGCGTCACCGGGCAGATCCTCACCTTCACCGCCGAGGAGTACCGGCGCATGGAGGAACTCCTCGAGGCTGCCTACGCCAAGACGCCTGTCACCGCCGTTGCCCGCGAACTGGTTGCGCTCCACAAGATGAACCTGCGCGTATGCAAGGCCGCAGAAACCGACCGCTACGAGCGCAACCTCCACCGCACCGAGGAGCTGCTCCAAAAACACGGGCTCAAGCTCTGCACTATCGGCACTGGCCATGAAGATACGCTCCAAGAATGGCATGAGCAGCTCGAAGACGCGCGCCACGGCGCCGACTTCCCGCGCTACTGCGAAGAATCGCTCATCCTCAAGAAGCCCCTGATCGCCATCCACCACAACGCCGCCGTCCAGGCCGCAGGCAGCTACATCCCCACCGTCGCCCGGCAGGTCCGCGACACCGACTGGGGCATCCAGTGGCCATTCGATCGCCTCGTGCTCTCCGCCGACAACCAGTCCACTTACGTCGCCCGCATCCGCGTGAAGCCCCTCCTCGACCACCCCCACGCCCCCGGCGAACTCGCCTTCGGCGTCAACCTCTGGCGCAGCGGATATTCCCTAGACACCATCCAGCAGCGCTCCGTCACCTACGCCGAGCTGCAGGGCGACGACTGGCAATACATATACCTATTTAAAGTTTACTTCTATTCGCCCTCCGTCGCGGGTTACTTCTACAACACCATCGGGCCAATGAACGATGGTGAAGCGTTCCTCTACGACCTCATCGAATTCATCCCGCTCGACCAATTCCAGGACACCAAGCTCGCCGACTCGCTCCCGACCTTCACCATGTAGCCGCAGTGTATGCTACGTTAGGCTGGAATTTTGGCAATGTCAAAAATAGTGGGATGAATTTGTTACTCCAGTGATTTCGAATATCACTTCAACACACGTAGGCGGTGACTGTCCCCGGGACACCACAACACATTCCGTTAGCGAGGCGCCGACGCCACATCCTCCTGTACGCAAATTCACGGACTCAGGTAAGTTATTGAATATTTTCTCATCCCTCTCGTAGTTTTATCGCAAACGCTTGTTCCCCTAGACTATTTTCGAGGAACAAAAAGCGAAGGAAAAAGCGGCTGGTTTCACTTCTCTAGCCAGAAGATGATTTCATCTTCCTCGGATTCAAGCGAGTCCAGCGGTGTGCGGTCACGGCCGTCCGGTCCGACGCTCCAGACTTTCACCGCTTCGACCTGCCGTGTCGCACGCAATTCAACACGGCCGTACTCCACAGAATCGTCGGCTTCCAGCTCCCGGCGGCTCTCGTCATCCAGCCCCTCCCAGTCGCCGCTCTTCCAAACTGGTACCTTGGCCTCCATCCACCCGAATCGGTATTTCAGCGAACCCGACGCAAACGGATCGGAGAGCGACTCCGGAAGACTTTCCGGATAATCTCCCGTCCGACGCCGGATGAGTTCTGCGGCAATCAATTCGCGTACCGCACGATATGCAGCAAGACGTCGGCGATGACGATTGGCCGACGGCAGATGCAAATCGTGCATGCAGAAGCGCCAAACTGCATCCTTCGCCTCCATCGGCAATTCGTCCAAGCGGCCCACCCGACAGGCATCCAAGAATTTCTGTGCACTGCGGGTCCCCCGCCACCAGACGCAGGGGAGCAGCCACCGCAATGGCCACAACGGGACACACGACATCTCCTGCTCCGAGTCCGACGTTATCGATGTTATCCTCCCCTCTCCAAAACAACGAAAATCGTCCAGCAGACCAACCAAATCGGCATACAGCTCGCGTCTTTCCAGTTCCGGTTGCTTGTTTTCATCCACCTCCAGTTGTTCGGCCTGTCTGCGCAACCACTCCTCCGAAGCCAGCCCGGAAGCCGCCAGCCGTGTAATTGCCTCCATGCATCCCGCACTCTCCGTTCGATACGCAACCAACAATGAAATCGCAAAGCAGTCCTTTTCCAGAAAGGTGCTGATCTTCTCCATCCGCCGTAAAAGCCGTTCTGCAGTGTCAAAATCCCTTGCCTCAATGGCATCCTGGAGATGCCAGCTTTGCAGATGCGTCATTACCTGAAGCATGTGCAGTTCCGGCAAAAGCATATCGTCTATCGGTCGCCCTCCTTCATAGTCGCGTTCCGCAGGTGGGAGGCCTGCATCCAACATTTCCTCAAGCCGACGCAAATTCTCACTATCCAATACTTTCGTCCTCCAGAGTCCTTTCCATTCCGGACCCATTTCACACTTTGGGAATCTGACCAGGTTTCCAAATTTGTTGATGTCCTTTTCAAGCTCATGGAACTTCTCGGAGAACTCTTCCCAGAATTCCGGTTTCCTGGTTCGGCCCTCGTAATAGACTCCTCCAAGCGCCGAGGCAGTCAACGGGCGTCCGAAATGCGCCTCCAGCTCTCGGACTGTCCGACGGTATTCGGTCTGCGCCGACATGCCCAATGCGCACGCCAACACATACGAGCCCAATACGACTCCCCAGAAGCAAAACAAACTTCTGCCACAGAATCTCCGCAAGGAGACGCCTTGTGAATGCGCCAGCAGATATCCTTGCAGCAGATATGCCCCCGCCAGCAGAAGAATACTCATGGTCAACACCACTATCCAACCATTTGCAGAAAACGTGCCCAGTACGACATAATGAGGCTTCAATCCGGTCTGCACAAACATTTCCACAACTGCGACGGTTATCAGCCACAGTCCGGCAACTCCCGCCAAGACCATCGCCCAGCAAAGCAAATCCGGTCCCAGCGGAATCACCCGGCGGCGCTGCAGCGCACTGCCCACTATACCCACTAGCAGGAAGGCAAAAAGAAAGACGCCCCATGCCCCGTCTGCAGACTCAGACTCGCCCAGAAAATAGTTCCATGCGAGGCCAGCGACCGCGCCCACGCAGATCGCAACCAATGCCAGAATTGCACTGTCCTTGCGCGAAATGCCACTCTGACGATTCAGTGCCTGACCGCCGTTGACACAAAGAAAACCGACATACGGAAGCAGAAGACACCATAGGAGACCCCACGCAAAAATATAATAACTTTTTTCGTCAAAAGAATATACAAGCAAAGTCAAGACGCCAAGATTCACCCCAAATGCCAATAGCACCAGCAGAATCGACATTCCCCAGAACGCCCCGCGAACCGGTTCGTCCAAGAAGAAAAGTGCGCGAAAGATTTTTTTCATGCATTTATCCTTCAAATCCTGCAGGATGTTGCGTTTCCGCCACTGTCACAGTTCGCGGAGGACATCTTGGATTCATCGCTTGGTGCGACGGCGCGGGGCGGCCTTCCCGCCATTTCCGGTGTTTTTTCCATCCAATTTGAACAGTTGGTCGCGCAGCATCGCGGCGCGTTCGAACTCCAGCGCAGCGGCGGCGGCCTGCATCTCCTCCTCAAGCTGGCGACGCGCCTCAACAACATCGTACCCGCCCTCGCCGGACTCCTTGACGACCGAAGCGACCGTCTGAGCGGCGGCCTCCTCCACATGCAGACTGGCCTGCACGGCTCGCCGGATGGTCTTGGGCGTAATGCCGTGCTCCTTGTTGTATGCCATCTGCAGTTCGCGCCGCTTTGCAGTAACATCGATCATCTTCTTCATGGAATCGGTGATCTTGTCCGCATAGAGAATCACCCTGCCCTGTGCATTTCGCGCGGCTCGGCCAGCGGTCTGGACGAGGCTGGTCTCGGAGCGCAGAAAGCCCTCCTTGTCTGCATCCATCACCATCACCAGTGCGACCTCAGGGATGTCTAGACCTTCTCGCAAGAGGTTGATGCCCACCAGCGCGTCGAAGTCGCCCGCCCGCAGAGACCGGATGATGTCCACGCGCTCCAACGCATCCAGCTCGGAGTGCAGATATCGCGTGCGCAAGCCTACCTTTCGCAGGTACTCGGAGAGGTCTTCCGCCATCCGCTTGGTCAACGTGGTCACCAGCACACGTTCGTGCTTCTCGGCCATCGCACGGATTTCCTCAATCGCGTCGTCCACCTGTCCAGCCAGCGGTCGGACTTCGACGGCGGGGTCGAGCAGCCCGGTCGGACGGATGACCTGCTGGACAGGCACCGTGTGGTCCAGTTCATAGGGGCCTGGCGTGGCGGAGACGAAGAGCACCTGGTGCTGGAGGCTCTTGAACTCATCGTAGGTCAACGGCCGGTTGTCCAGCGCGGAAGGCAGCCGGAAGCCGTTTTCCACCAGGACCAGCTTTCGGTTGCGGTCGGCGTTCTGCATCGCATGGAGTTGCGGAAGCGTCGCATGGGACTCGTCGATGATGGTCAGGAAATCCTTGGGGAAATAATCGATTAGCGTAAACGGTCGGCTGCCCGCCTCGCGGCCGGAGAGATGGCGGGAGTAGTTCTCGATGCCCTGGCAGTAGCCGACCTCGTGGAGCATCTCCAAATCGTAGGTGGTCCGCTGGTGGATGCGCTGCGCCTCAACCAACTTGTTCTCGCGCTCGAATTTCGCCACCTGTTCCTTGAGTTCCTCGAGAATCGCCTGGCTGGCAATGCGAAGGCGCTCCTGCGAGGTCACAAAAAGCTTGCAGGGAAAGATGCTGGCTTGCGTGACTGTCTCAATCAGTGTCCGCGTGACCACGTTGTGCCGCGTCATCTGGTCCACGCGGTCGCCCCAGAACTCCACCCGGAGGTAGTCCTCGCGGTGCGAGAGGTAGATTTCCACCGTATCGCCCGTGGCGCGGAACTGCCCGCGCTCCGGCGCAATGTCGTTGCGCGTGTATTGCAGTTCGACGAGCTTGCGCAACAGCTCGTCACGCGAAATCGACTGGTCGATGACGATATGCTGCTCCATCGAGGCGAACTCCTGCGGATCGCCCATGCCGTAGATGCAGGAGACGGAAGCGACGACAATGACATCGGGGCGCTCCAGCAAGGCGCCGGTGGCAGCGAGCCGCAGCCGCTCCAGCTCGTCGTTGATGGCGGAATCCTTGGCAATATAGGTATCGGTGGCAGGGATGTATGCCTCGGGCTGATAGTAGTCGTAGTAGCTCACGAAGTACTCCACCGCATTCTCGGGAAAGAAGTTCTTGAGCTCGCTGTAGAGCTGGGCGGCGAGCGTCTTGTTGTGGGAGATGACCAGCGTCGGGCGCTGCATGCGCTCGATCAGGTTCGCCATGGTGAAGGTCTTTCCGGAGCCGGTCACGCCCTGCAGCGTGGCATAGTGACTGCGTTTTTCCACCAGCTCCCGCATCAGCGCGTCAATCGCCTCCGGCTGATCGCCTGCAGGCTGATATTCGGAATGTAAAATGAATCGGTCTGGCACTTGTGGAATGAGGAATGAGGAATGTGGAATGAGGAATGAGGAATGAGGAATGTGGAATGAGGAATGTGGAATGAGGAATGTGGAATGAGGAATGTTGTTAGGCTGGACAGAGTAAATTTGATGCATTGCGCAGGAAATCGCGGGGCGTAGGTGAAGCCGACAGCCGCGCAAGCGGCGGCAGGGACGCCATAGACGGAGACGGGCGAAAGGCGGCAGGCCTTTCAGTCCGCCAACGGATGGCGGGCGTCCCCTCCGGGCACTCGACCGGAGGCTTCACCTGCCCAATCAAGTTCCTTTCGTGTCTTTCGTGTGTTTCGCGGGAAAAACATCCATCAAATTAAACCTGACCAACTTAAAAGGGTATAGGGGTGCTAAGCCCTGTAGAATTGTAGTGTCGCGGCGTGGTGTCTCAGCAGGGCACACGATGGTGTCTGCCACCTTGACTCGCAACCCACCAAGCCTTAAGAGAAGCACGAACTACGACAACAGGAACGCAGCGGCATCCGCACTGGAAAGACGCACATAGAGATCGTCGGGTTTACAAAAACTCACGCACTCCTTGGGCATCTCGTCCAGAAACTTCGAAGGCGCATGCGGCCGCATCACCTTGCCGTCTCTGCGTTTTTCCGCATAGGTGAGGTAAAGTTCACGTTTGGCGCGAGTAATGGCGACATAGCAGAGACGTCGTTCCTCCGCCTCGTTGCCTTCTTCCAGCGCCCGTTCATGAGGAAAAAGATCCCGCTCCATGCCGGCGACATACACCGTGTCAAACTCCAGCCCCTTGGCGGCATGGACTGTCATCAGCGTGACCGCATCCTGCGGGATACCATGCTCATCCGCACGGTCATTGGCGTCCATCAAGTTGTATCGTTCCAGCAGCGCTTCGAGTGTTCCGCCATGGTTCTGCTGGTCAAATTCCGCAATGCTGTTGAGCAACTCAAGGACATTTTCGCGGCGGGCAAGCGCATTCTCGCGGGGCTTGTACATTTTTGCCAGTCCATCCAGGTAGCCGAGACGCTGGAAGAGCGCATTGGTCTTGTCATGGAGCATTCCTGGCTGGGAGAAGCGATTTTCACGGAAGTCATTGAGCACCAGAGCAAACTCTCGCAAAGCAGCAGCGCCTTCCGCAGGCAGCCGGGCAAGAGCGGTCTCATCCGAAGCCAGCGACTGGAGGTTTCGGTGCGTCTCGTCTCGCAGAGCACGTAGTTTCTCAATGGTGGTGTCGCCAATGCCACGCGGAGGGACATTCACCACCCGCAGGAACGCCAGGTCGTTGTGGGGATTCTGCACCGCCTCCAGGAAAGCGATGGCATCCAGATTCTCCTTGCGTTCATAGAAGGAGGTGCCTCCGACTAGCACGTATGGGATGCGCTGCTTGCGGAAGGCCTCCTCCAACACGCGGCTCTGTCGGGCGGAGCGGAAGAGCACCGCGAAATTCCGCCACTGGAGTGCGTGTTTTTTTCGGTTCTCGGAAATGGACCGCGCGATGAACTCCGCCTCGGCGGTCTCGTCCACACATCGCACCGCCCGAATGGGTTCTCCTTGCTCCTGGCTGCTCCAGAGGTTTTTCACATGGCGTTCGCGATTGTGCGCGATTAATTCGTTGGCGGTCTTCAGGATGATGTTGGTGGAGCGGTAATTCTGCTCCAGCCGAATCACTTTGGCATGCGGGTAGAGGGTGTCGAAGTGGAGGATGTTCTCGATGTTTGCCCCGCGCCAGCCATAGATGGACTGGTCGTCATCTCCGACCACCGCGATGTTTCCGTGTTCTCCGGCAAGCATTGTCATCAGCTTGAGCTGCACGCCGTTGGTGTCCTGATACTCGTCAATCATGATGTAGTGGTATTTTTCGCGATAACCGGCAAGAACATCAGGGAAATCCTGCCAAAGTTTCACAGTGAGGCACAGCAGGTCATCGAAATCCAGCAAATCCATCAGGCGCATCCGCGTCTGATAACGCTCATAGACATCGGCGACTTCGCCTGCGCGGGAATACGGCGACTGTTCGCGCAAGTCATCCGGCCACCAGTTCTCAGCCTTCGCCAACGAGATACGATTACGCCACACCGTGGTGTCATAGCCCTGTCCGACCTGTCCCAATTCCTTCATGATTTCGTTGATGAGACCTTGTTGGTAGCCCTCCCCCGCAATCGAAAAGTTCCGGCTGTAGCCCAGTTTCGTGATGTGCTTCCGAAGAACGGTCGAGCAGAATGCATGGAAGGTGCTGATGGTCATCGGCTTGGCAATTCCCGGCCCAAGCATCGCGTCGATTCGCTCGCGCATTTCCCTGGCCGCCTTGTTCGTGAAGGTCACCGCCAGAATCGATGAAGGAGACACCTGATGCATCACCAGATTCGCAATGCGATGAACTATCACCGTGGTCTTGCCCGTGCCAGCTCCCGCCAATAGCAACAATGCCCCATCCAGACAGTCAACTGCTTCCTGTTGACGTTCGTTCATCTTTGCCATTATTATAACTCCTTTATTATAAATAAGTTACTTATAATCAAAAGTAATTTCCATCAATGCCCGGCGAAGCTGTTCGCAACCTTCGTCAATCGGAAGGCCCGGAGGAAGTTCCAGCGGCTTTCCCATGGTCATCGTCATCCGGGTAAATGGCCAAGGTATCTGCATCCTGTCCCAGCTTTTCAGTTGCCAGTAATGCCTGGCATTGAAGAGTACGGGGACCAGAGGCGTATGCCCGTCCCGAGCCAGTGCGACTGCACCTGGGTGTACGGTATATCGCGGGCCTCGCGGACCATCTACGGTCAGAAGTGGACAGAATCCCTCGTCCATTGCATGACGCAATTCAATCATTGCCTGTGCGCCTCGGCGGCTGGACGAACCTCGCACAGAATTGATTCCAAAGCACTTGACCAAGGTTGCAATGTACTCCCCGTCACGGGAGGCACTGATTAGCACGGCCAGCCACTTGCGGTAGCGTCGTGGAAGCGCTGGCGCGGCGAAAAGCACACGATTGTGCCAAAGCGCGATTGCAAATGCTCGCTTCCCAAATTGGGGAAGAACGCCATGGGGATCCTCAATGCGCACCCGAAAAGTCCACGCATACAACCGCAGAACCCCAGCCAACAGCCATGCAAGTGGCTTGGGCAGCCGGCGTTTGTTTTTCAAGGTGAAGAACTTCTTCATTGCAAGGCGGCTTCCGAATAGAGCAGCGCGGCACACCCCTCGCAAGTCGCAATTTCGCCGTGACGTGCTTCCTCGCAGTGCTTGTTGGGAATCTGACGATGACACCGCGCGCAGACTCCGCCGTCCACCGAGACCAGCGCAGGCAGACGCTTGCTGTGAGTACGGCTGGCGCGTACCGCCTCGTAGCGCCGAAGAAGTTCCGGCTCCACTGCGGTGGCGGCGGTCGTCCGCTGCGTCTGGAGTTCTCCGAGTTCTTGCTCAAGCCGTGCGTGTTCCGCCTGGGCTTCGCGGATGCGCACCGCCGTCGCCGCCTTGAACTGGTCGTGGCTGGAGCGTGTTTCGTCCAACACCTTCTGATGCTTCTCCACCTGTTCCATCGCCAACAGAACCGCCTCTTCACCCTTGCTGATGGCGCGGTCCTGTTCGGCAATCTGCGCCATCGCAACCTGGTATTCGTCATTCTTCTTGATAGTCGCGCTCTGTTTCAGAAGCTTGCTTTTTGCCTCTTCATGGTTTTTCAACGCCTGTTCATGCCGGCCGACCTCGGAACGGAAGCGTTCCATCTGCTGTTCGACAGCCAAAAGCTTCTGCTGTTCGGCTGCCGCCTGACGCATAATCTCCTGCTGTCCAGATGCATTTTCCGCCAACAGCTCCTGATGCCGAACAATCTCCAGTTCAATTGCTTGAAGTGCCAACAATGGTCTTGGATCGCCTTTCATGACATTAATGGGAAGAATATGGAGTAAAAGAATCGGGATTTTCTACTAATGTACTTGTTGAAATGTTTTTCGTGAGGTCATCATGTCATTTTTTTTGAAATCACCTTTCTATATATAGGATAAGAGCTGAATCCGTGAATTTGCGCAAAGGATGTAGCGTCGGCCCTCGCCGACGGAATGCGTTGTGGTGACGCCCCGTCGCCACGATGTTAACTCACGGATTCAGGGAATATACTGCTGTCCAGGCAAACCATAGTCCCAAGGCAAAAATCATAGGAAAACTAAGATTCCGT
>JAFXSU010000335.1 GCA_017525435.1 Victivallales bacterium | reverse complement strand
GTGGGCGATGAAACTATCAAGGGCTATATCGATGGCGGCCACGCGCACATGGTGCAGTTCGGCCAGGTCTATCCCGGCTGGGTGACTACGGATGGGTATTTCACCACCAACGTACGCCATGCCAACAAGGCGAACTTCCTGATGGCGGATGGCCATGTGGAGGCTCTTGCCTACAACCAGTTCCATCCGTCGGTCACTGGCTCGAGCTGGAGTCGTTGCAAGGTGCGCCCGTTCTGGAATTCCAACTCTGGCGAGGATGATGCCAAGATTACGATGTACACGCTTGGAGACTAAGACGTCTGCCTAGGTGATTTTATCCTTGCCCCGTCTTCCCTAAAGGATAAGGCGGGGCATTTTTATTTGTTTTTGCACGATGTTGATATTGTTACTTGAAAAACGACTCCAAATATCCTATAATTTTAAAAAGTTGTTTATTCCCCATTTGACAACAAAGGAAACCAACCATGAAAAAGACCTTCACCCTCATTGAACTGTTGGTGGTGATTGCGATCATCGCCATCCTGGCCTCCATGCTTCTGCCGGCGCTCTCCAAGGCCCGTGAAAAGGCTAAGAGCATCTCCTGTGTCAGCAATCTGAAACAGATTGGCCTCATGAATGCCATCTACATGGACGAATACGACAGCTATTTCATCACCGTATTCAACATGTGGCCAGAGCCAGGTGGTGTGGCCTTGCTTGATCGCGGTCGTTGCCCCTGGCCGTTGTTCTTAAACAAACTGTATGGTACTGGCGCCAAGGCTCTGACTTGCCCGTCTGTCGGCGGCCAGTTCAATCCGCTCCCCAAGGTTTTCGCGATGACGCTCCAGGACCAGTGGAATAATTTCCGCGATTCCTGCAACAACGAATATACCCGGAATGTCTACTACGGCATCCACTTTAATTCTTTCGGCAAGTATAATGTCCCGATGGCCTCGGGCGGCGGCTGGTGGGATCGTCACCCTCAGGGTGTCAAGGCTCCTGACCTGGAGGCCTGGGGCGCGAAATTCGGTCGGCTGTTGTATATCACGGATACCACGCCGATTGACTCGGTGGGCGATGCAACTACCAAGGCCAATCTCAATGGTGGCCATTCGATGATGGTGCAGTTCGGCAATGTCTATCCTGGCTATGTCAACGGCGCGGGCTACTTCTCAACCAACATCCGCCATGCCGGCAAGGCGAACTTCCTGATTGCGGACGGCCATGTGGAGACTTGGGCCTACGACCAGTTCCATCCCGCCAAAGCTGGCTGGAGAGATCAAATCCGCCCGGTCTGGAATTCCAGCTCTGGCGAAGATGATGCCAAGATCACGATGTACTTCCCTGTCAACTAACTTGCCCTTTTTGAGGGAAAGTATCTTATAGAAGCATAACCTGCCAACTGCCGTGGACTTACAAAAGTCTGCAGCAGTTGGCTTTTTTCATTGGGAATTAGGGCGATGATTTCATCGTTCAAGCTTTGCGTAGAAGACCACACTTCGCTTGCGTCACTTTGACCAGGCAGTCGATATCGTTCCTGAAAATTGCCTCACTTTTTATCCGATTTATACTGCCGAAACTTGAAATTTATGTTTTTTTTACTTATAATTATAATATAAAAAAGTTCCCCAATTCCCTAACTTCATCGGATTAACTCTAACTATGAAAAAGTCCTTCACTCTCATTGAACTGCTGGTGGTGATTGCAATCATCGCCATCCTTGCCTCCATGCTCCTGCCTGCCCTCTCCAAAGCCCGCGAGAAGGCCAAGACCGTCTCCTGCGTAAGCAATTTGAAGCAGATTGGTTTGATGAACGCCATCTACGGCCAGGACTCCGACGGCTATTTCCTGAGCGCATGGATGCAGTTCCCTGAGAAAGGCGGTGTGTCCCGCTCCATCAACGACGGCTACTCCAAGACCCCCTGGCCGCTTTTCCTGAACCGTTTCTACGGCATGGGCGGCAAGGCGTTGACCTGCCCATCCGTCGGCGGACGCTTCTCACCGATGTCTGAATATGCGGCGATGGACGACGACGAGGCGGCGAACAACGTCGAAAATTATTCGAAGCTACGCAACTGTTCCTACGGACTGAGTTTCACTGGCTTCGGCAAGCGCCAGAAGACCGTCACTTCTTCGCCTGACAACTGGGATATCCGTCCCTCCGGCGTGCGTGCCGAGGAACTCACTCAGTGGGGCGGGCGGCTTTCCACGCGCGTCTTCATCGCCGACTCCACTCCGCTAGACTCCGTGGCGGACTCTTCGGAACGCAGCCAGATTGATGGCGGACACTCGTTCATGATCCAGGCCGGCAATGTCTGGCCGACATATCGCCAGCAATACGCTTTCTTCTCTCTGCATGCACCGCATGCACAGAAGACGAATGTCCTCTTTGCCGATGCACACGTGGAGACGCGTCCGTTGCAGCAAGTCCATCCGGACTTCACCGGCTGGGGCATCCGCAACAACATGTGGGCTCCCTTCTGGTATGATGACAATGGTCTGCTGATGATGTGGAACAATTGGTAATAACTACTATAACCAACGAGATTCAACCATGAAAAAATCCTCCTTCACCCTCATTGAACTTCTGGTGGTGATTGCGATCATCGCCATCCTTGCCTCCATGCTCCTGCCGGCGCTCTCCAAGGCTCGTGAGAAGGCTCGTGCCGCGCAATGTATGAGCAACTTGAAATCCATCATCCTGGGAGCCATTCTGTATGCGGATGATTCTGACGGCTATAGCCCGCCCGTGCGCGCCGACTACACGGTGAATGGCAATCTGGTGCGCTACTGGTGGTTCACCGCCAACTACTGTCTGCCTGGCGGTCCCATCACCGAGGCCGAATGGCAGAGGCAGGATCCCTGCTGGGACACCCGCCTGCCCGAACAGCGCCAGCGCGCCACTCCGGCGCACAAGCTGATGCATTGCCCGTCCCATCGTGCCGAACAGCGTCTGTGGGGCAACCTCGGCTATGTCGCCAATGTCTGCAGCGGATACTCCCACGGTCATTGGAACGATTCCGGCAAGGCCAAGTGGGAGAATGGCTTCCCCCTGAACAACAACAACTGGGACGTCGATGCCGACTGGAAGAAGTGGGGGCTCATTCCGAAGCCCGCGCTCTATCTCTGCTACATGGACGGCACGATGGAGAACAACCAGTGGACTGGCAACCAGTTCATCCATCCGGACATCATTCGCGCAGGGACGACCTGGGTTGGATTCTTCCGCCACAACAACAAACTCAACATGTCCTTCGGCGACGGTCATGTGGCACCGATTGATGCCAGCGAGCGCGACACCCGTTTCAACTGCTACCGCAAGCAGGAAAACGACTACATCTGGTTCCCGCGCAGCCAGTGGGGCTGGGCCAATATCTAACGTATCCGGATAGAGTTACCTGTTTTCAAGCGTGCCGTTTTTCTACAGGGAAACGGCACGCTTTTTTTGGGGGATTTATACCTTTAACTTGCCTGGTTCCCGAAAGATTTGTGAGACATTTGGGACGTTTGGGACGTTTGGGACATTTGGGACATTTGGGACGTTTGGGACATTTGGGACATTTGGGACATTTGGGACGTTTGGGACATTTGGGACGTTTGGGACATTTGGGACATGGGGGAGGTAGGTGCCTGAAGGATGAATATAGCTGAAAGCGAACCGCCCGGCCAGGGGAAAACCCCGCCGGGCGGTTTTTTTCTGCGAGATCCTTCGTGGGACAGTTTATTCGCCGAGGTGGGCACTGCGTTTCAAATAGGAGACATAGTCCTTTGCGGCATCCTCCAGACTGGTCAGTTCCGCAGTGTAGCCTGCCTGACGAATCTTGCTGATATCCAGGCAAGTATAGTATTGGTAGCGGGACTTTAATGTCTCCGGCATCTCAATGTATTCGATATTCACAGGCTTGTCCATTGCGGTAAACATCGCCTTGGCCAGGTCGTTCCAGGAGCGTGTGGCACCATATCCTATATTGTACAGGCCAGTGCAGGAGGCACCTGCGTCCATGAAGAATACGGTCATCTTCGCGGCGTCCTTGACATAGAGGAAGTCCCGCACCTGTTCGCCGTCCTTGTATTCGGGACGGTAGCTCTTGAAGAGCCTGACACATCCCGTGGCGGTAATCTGCTCATAGCAACGCAGGAGCATGCTGCGCATGTGCGCCTTGTGGTATTCGTTTGGGCCGAAGACGTTGGAGTATTTCACGCCGACAAAGGAGGCCCCGCCCGATGGGTTGGCGAAGCGGTCGGTACGAAGCAGGTACTGGTCGAAAATTTGCTTGGAGTAGCCGTATTTGTTGAGGGGACGGAGTTTCAGCAGGTCGTTCTCATCGTCAAGGAAGCCAGCTTCGCCGTCGCCGTAGGTTGCGGCGCTGGAGGCGTAGATCATGCGTGCGCCATTGCGTTCGCAGTAGTCGGTGAGTGCCTTGCCGTAGTTGAAGTTGTTCTTGATGAGATAAGTGGCGTCGGCTTCCGTGGTGTCCGAGCAATTTCCCAGGTGGAAGATGGCTCGGAATTTATATAATTCATCTAACTTATTTGTAGTTAACAAGTTATAAAAATCGTCCTTTTCGAAATAGTCCACGAAGTCCAGGGCGCGGAGATTTTGCCACTTTTCGGAGGTCCCGAGGTGGTCGGCAATCACGATGTTCCGATAGCCGCGCTGATTGAGTTCGTACACGATGGCGCTGCCGATCAGTCCGGCTCCGCCAGTCACTAAAATCCAAGAATCCGTATTCATAATGTGAAATGTGAAATGTGAAATGTGAAATGCCTATCGTTTTTTCGTTATAGCACCAAGCAAATTAAGCAAATCACGATTGTCGTTCCAAATGCTTTGAAATGCTTCATTGGATGGTAGAAAGTTCCCTTAAAAAAGTAGTTCAATCCAGTACTCAGTTTCTGCCGCCTCCTTTAAGGCAATGTACATTTTAGCGATGAAATCTTTTTTGGTCTGGGCGCATTGAGCTTCTTTGACATTGGCACCGATGCTGGTTCCACTACGTAGAATCTGTTTGGAGAGTATAAACTCCTTTTGATCATCTTGCAAGTATTGATATAATCGTATTATTCTAAGTGCAAATGCCTTGCTTTTTTCCAATACGATGTTTTCCTGCTCTGACATTTCACATTTCACATTTCACATTTCACATTTACCCGAGGTCTCCCAGGTCGAGCTGGCAGACGCGCATGACCTCGGAGGCGGTGGTGAGACCCTTCTGCACTTTCAGATCGCCGTCTTCCTTAAGGGAACGCATGCCGTGGCGTTTGGCGATCTGATTGAGGACGGAGGTGTCCTGGTGCTGGTTGATGGCGGCGCGCAGTTCGTCGTTGATGACCATCAATTCGAAGATGGCGATACGTCCTCGGTAGCCGCTTCCCATGCAGTTACGGCAGCGTTTTCCGCGCGGGTTCTCCGGCGTGGGGTCTCCAGTGTATCCGGCACCGTGGCATTCCGGGCAGATGCGACGGACGAGGCGTTGCGAGGCGACAGCGAGCAGAGCGGAGGAAATCAGGAAGCCCTCGACGCCCATCTCGACCAGACGCGAGATGGCGCCGGCGGCATCGTTGGTGTGCAGGGTGGAGAGCACGAGGTGACCGGTCAAGGAGGCGTGGATGGCGATTTCAGCGGTCTCCTTGTCACGGATTTCACCGACCAGTACGACATCGGGGTCCTGTCGCACGATGGCTCGCAGTCCGCTGGCAAAGGTCAGGCCGATGTTCGCCCGAACCTGAATCTGCTGGAGTCCCTCCAACTGGTATTCCACGGGATCCTCGATGGTGATGATCTTTCGGAAGTCCGCGTTGAGCTGCTTCATGATGCAGTAGAGCGTGGTGGTCTTGCCGGAACCAGTGGGCCCCACGATGAGAATCATCCCGTGGGGCATGTTGTAGAGTGCGGTGAGTTCCTCCATCGTGTCAGGAAGGAGTCCAACCTTGTCCAGCTCAAAGACCGACGAGTCCTTCTGGAGGAGTCGCAGGACGATGGATTCGCCATGCATGGTGGGGATCGTGGAGACACGCACGTCAATGGAGTTCATCCCGCCGCCGGAGAGTTCGATACGCCCGTCCTGCGGCAGTCTCCGTTCGGCGATGTTCATGTTGGAAAGCAACTTGATACGCGAAGAGATGGCGGGGAACTGGGCGATGGGCGGTCGCAGGACCGTCTGGAGCATGCCGTCAATGCGGAAACGGATCTGGACATCCTTTTCGTTGGGTTCGATATGGATGTCGGAGGTTCCGGTCTCCTGTGCGCGGGTGAAGATGTCGTTGACAAGTCGGACGATGGGTGCCTCTTTTGCCAGGTCGCGCAGCGCCTGTTCGGAATCTCCGGCACCTCCGGCACCCAACGTCTCGTCCGGTCGGTCGTAGTTGGAGGCCAGGAACCGGTCGATGAAAGAGCGTCGTGCGAGGATGAGTTCGACATCGGTCTCGTAGAGGCTTCGCCAGAGTTGCGCAATATGACCGGCTTCGTAGGGCGAGGCGAGGGCCAGGATAGTGCGGTCTGCATTCCAGAGCAGTGGGAGGCAGACATTCGCATTAAGGAAATCGTAGGTGACGTCGGGGTAGAAGGGGACATCTCGCGTTTCCTGCTCGTCCAGCGCGGGCAGTCCGGAGGCCTCGGCGTAGATGGCCAGCATTGCAGTGTCCTCGATCTTGCCCTCCTCGATGAAAGTCTGGTCGAGGGTCTGCGAGCCGATGGCAAGGGTTTCGGGGTCTGCGACCTTAAGGCGCTCGGCAGTCAAGGTGCGGATCTTGTCCACCAGCGGCTGACCTTGCAGATAGGTTTGGATGGTTGGCTCTGCCATGGTCAGTACATTTCATCCTGCTGGTGTTTTGCGATTTCCTCAAGGGAGACCTTGTAGCGCCGGATCAGCTCCTCCTGGAAGTTCTCGGTGTCGATGACATTGACCGTGACCAGGATGAGCAGTTCGCTGCGAGCGTAGCTGGTACTGTCGTTGCCGAAGAGGATTCCCAGATACGGGATGTCCTTGAGGAAGGGGATGCCTGAGCGCGAGGTGGTTTCGGTGGTCTGGATCATCCCGCCCAAAAGGATGGTGGTGTTGTCCTCGACGGTGAGCGTGGTGGAGACCTCTTTCTTGTTGAAGTTCGGTGCGTTGGCTCCATTGGTGTTGGTGGAGGAGGCCGCCAGCGAGGAGATTTCCTGCTTGATGGTCAGTTGCACGAGATTTCCGGCGGTGATATAGGGCGTGACGGTCAT
>JAFXSU010000334.1 GCA_017525435.1 Victivallales bacterium | reverse complement strand
GAGGAATGAGGAATGAAAGATGACGTAGCGTCGGAGCCCCGCCGACGGAATCCGTGATGATAGTTCTCGCTCGTGACGAGCAAGGAGGCGAATTCGGATCGGGCATTACCATCGCCTGCGTCGGCGTGGGATTATCCATTCCACGACGGCTTCGGCGGGAATGGTTTCTTCTTCTACGCCAAAAAAGTGCAGGCTAGTGCGACCGTAATTGCGAAGGTCGTCTATCCCAAAAGAGAATTGTTGGACAGCGGGGCTGGGACCCAGGTCGATGGTGAAGATGGCAAGCGTCCCTTCGGAAGGCAGCGGTGCCTCGAAATCAAAGGCTAGCCATTGAACACCCTGCTGAAGTTGAATGGTGGGCAAGACAGGCAGACGAGTGCCATTGTAGGTGAGGCTGGCGGCGGGGACACCGCGCTGTGTCGTGAAAATCCGCAGGAGTAGTTGTTGACGAATAACGCGGTCCACGCCTTCTTCCGCAAGGGCGTCTCGGAAGTCGTGCGGAAGACGGAAACGTTTGACGACGGCGACTCCGGTTGAGGGGACATTGATGAAGTTGGTTGCTGTGGAAAGCGGGCCGTGGTCGTAGAGGACGAATTCACGAGGGAATTGCAGGTTTATTCCGTTGGGGGTGATGTGCCGCTGGACGGCGGGTTCCACGAAACTCTGGTAGAGGGGATAGGCAAAGTTTACGGTATATAAGGAGAAGAGAAGCAAAAACAACGTTACAACCAGACGTTGCTGACGGTATGTAGGAGTGCTAATGGATGGTTTGCGGATGCTTTGGATTTGCCGAATGGTGGTGACCACGGCGCAGGCGCCGGCACAACAGAGCAGGGGAAGGAATCCCACTCGGAAACGTGCCAGGAGATAGAAGGCGCTGGTAGCTCCCCAGTAGGCGATCATCATCCAGATGAGGGCCAGACGGTTCAGGTGTCCTCGCCGGAAGGCGAGCAGAAGTCCTGCCAGGCCCAGCGTGCCCAGGATACTCCAGGGGAGGAAGATAGGCAACTGAAGAAGCGAACTCTCTTTGCCTTGTACCTCTATGTTGATATTGTTGGGGATTTCCCGTGCATCCCAGAAGAGCAGCACCTTGCGGAAAGTGAGTTCGAGGAATGCGAGTGGCTTTTCGCATGCCCACTGAAGGATATGGGCGGATACGCTCATGCGACCGCGTGCCTCGTCCATTCCCCAATGATAGTAGGTGCGCGGGTATTCCAGCCCTCCAGGGGGGGCTTCGGGACTGTTGCCGAGCATCAGGACCTTCCCGCCAGCCACGGATGCCCCTTGGAAGTGGCCGGTGGCACGCGAATTGTGCACGCTGTAGGGGACGATGGGCATAAGGAAGCAGACGGCGAGAATCAGCAGATGGAGCGCCAGGCGTCGCCAGTTGTGGCGACCGTGCCAGATGACGAGGAGCAGGATTCCTGGCAGCCAAAGCAATGCATTGCCGCGGGTGAGCAGTGCACCGCTGACGGCCAAGCCCAGCAGGGCATGCCAAAGCCAGGCGCGGCGGGAGGTTCCAATTGCCTGGATTGTGCAAAAAAGCGTCAATGCGCACCAGAAGGAGAACCAGACTTCCAGCAGAAGATATGGCGTATAGAAGATGTGGAAGCGCGAGAGTGCCAGCAATAACGCTGCGAGGATTCCCGCCTTTCGTCCAAAGAGGCGTGCGGCGGATGCACCTGTCAAGGCGACGGCGGCGGCGCCTACGAGTGCTTGCAGAACGATGACGGGCCAGGGACCGCCCGTGGGCGAGAAGAGATAGGCGAATGGCAGAAATACTGTATAATAAAATGGCTGGTAGTCAAATACTTCTGGCCAATTCCCGTGGCGGATAGCCAAGGCGAGTTCCCGATAGGTCGCCATGTCGGTGACCTTCAGCGGGTTGAGGACTGTGGAGGTGTTTGCCAGTTGTGCGCCGACGGCAAGTCGGAACAGGAATGCCGCAAGGACCGTCAGCGCGAACACAGCGGTATAGTGTTCCCTCAGCCATAATGCAGTGCAGTTATTTGGCTTTCCTCTGCTGTGAGCAGTTTGAGGCTTACGCTGCGTCATAGTCGTGTCGCTGAGGTCAGTTGGACTCCGTTGGGTGGTTCTGCGTTTCGGCTTTGCCTCGCCGTTTGCCTCCGCGTGCATGCGTAGCGTGCTTGGCCATTTCCTTGGTGGCCTGCATGACCTTTTCGATTTCGTCGGCGTCGGTCTTTTCGATGAGATAGAACTTCAGCCCTGGAAGGTATGCGTAGTGGTAGAAGATCTCCTGGCCATTTTCTCTCGCCTTGAAATGTCCATAGCCGCCAGTGGTCGCCTCCTTGGTCTTGCGGAAGAGAAACGAAAGCGGTCGCCTGAGTTGACGCTCCATGTCCGTGATGGAGGTAGTTTCGGATGCGGCGGTGCGGACAGGCACCTGGCAGAGCAATGTCCCATCGCTGGTACAGAGGTACTTCGCAATGACTTCTGCGGTGGCGCCGTTCCCATTTTCGCGCAGTTCGTTGGTGAAAGCCTCGAAGAAAAGGTCGAATGCGATGGTTCCGAGGAATCGTTTCTCCTTGTCGAGGATGGGAATGGAGCAGGTCATAACCTGCTGTTTTCTGGTGACATCCAAGTAAGGTTTGCTCCAGGTGGCGGCGAGG